>JAFPKH010000032.1:0-5426 GCA_017424825.1 Treponema sp.
GCTTCAGATTCGACAGGCACTGATTCCTCAGCTTTTGTTTCCGCTGATTCAGAAGGTTCATTTGTTTCTATCGTATTTGATTCATCTGATCCAGCGTCCCCGCTTTCAAAAGGAACCGTTTCATCGATTTTCGGCTCTTCTGATTCAGTTTCGACAGGCATAGATTCTTCTGCTTTTATTTCCTCTGATTCATTTTCCGCCGGTTCCGTTTCCACTGGTTTTTCTTCATTGGATACGGATGCGTCAGGCACTGTTTCTTCGGCCTTTGTTTCATCAGATACGGTTCTTTCCATTTCGGCAGGCTTTGATGCAGGGGCAGGAGAAGAAGAAGTTTCATCGACAATCGAATCAAGGAGCGAATCAACGTCAAAATCATTGTCAGGAGCGGAATAGGGGTTGGCCTCATCCTGCTTGAGTGACTCAGGCCCGGTTGAACTTGTGTCAAGCTCTATTGCAACGGTATCCTCAGTGGACTCATTTCCCATGTCGCTTGAATCCATGGCGTTTTCATCTATTACAAGCTCATAGTTCTGGACATCAGGAACCTTAGGCTTCTTTTCCTCACCGCCGATCTTTATGTTTCCTGTATCTTCATCGCCAAGGCCGAATTCTGAGAGATCCACGCTTTCTGATTCACCGAATGAAGCGGGAGCTGCTTTTGCGGCATCAGATGATTCGGTTTTCGGAGCAGAATCTTCTATGCTGTCGAACATAGCGTCAAAGTTGTCGAGTATGTCGTCGGAATCTGATGGAGCGGATGATGGAGCAGGGGCAGAACTTTCAGAACCGGATGTAGATTCGTCAAGGAATGCGTCAAGGTCGCTGAAATCAACGTCCCCGTCACCGTCGTATTCCACTTCAGGCTCTTCGAAAGTAAGGTCTATGTCAAGAGGATCGTCAAACTCCGCTATGACATTTTCCTGCTTTTCCGTTCCTACGCCGAAATCAGATGCATCAAGGAATGCGTCAAGGGAAACTTCACCGTCGGGCTGCATGTTCGTGTCACCGGAAGCATCACCGTCGCTCAAAAAGCTTTCCACGGAAATTTCACCGTCTTCACCAGGGCTGTCAAGGAATGCGTCAAGAGAAACCTCTCCGTCTTCAATGTCTGGAGAAGAACTTTGTGTTTCCGCCGCCGGATGAGATGCAGGAGCAGATGTAGCGGGAGGCTCTGAATCTGATGCGTTTATTTCATCTGCAAGGGCTTCGAAATCAAAATCAGCGGCAACGTCCTGTCCGGCACCAGAATCAACCGAAACTTCCGCCGAAGGGCTTTCTTCTTTAGGTGGAATTTCTTCTGCAGCTGTATCATCTGATTTTTGAGGCTCTTCAACTTCTATTTTAAACGAACCGTCGTCATCTGAATCCTGTACGCTTTCAGAAACATCCGAAGCAGATTCAGTCTGAGGATCAGGAGGAAGCTTCAGGTCATCGGAAAAAAAGTCTTCCGGAATCGACAGGTCGGGTGAATCAACGCCGCCGCCGCTGTCAGGAATATTTCCGCCGGAATCATCTTCCGAAATTTCAAATCCTGTATCATCATTTCCGGTTGAGACGCTGTTTTGCTCCGGTGTATTTTCTGAAGGCACAATCTGTGCATCGTGTGGGGGAGTCTTGACCCATACACCGTACTGGTCAAGCTCGTTATTCATTTTTGAAGTATTGTCCATAAGTCAAGCCTCTTATGCTGTTTTCCAGTGAAATACCGCATGCTGAAATCCCCACACCCTTGTTCAGCAGCCGGTCCACACCTCTATCCTTAACATCATCGGCAGATTTTCCGAAATTCTTGACCCCTTATGGCAATAAAACCAGCTTCATGCCAAGGCTTCAGCATGAAATCTATTGATAAATGCAACACATGAGCGGGTCCCATACATCTGAATTGCCGTATTCCAGTCAATCATAGTTTCATCTTATAATAAGGGAAATATTTTCCGAAAAACAAGGTATGATTAGATGCAGATTTTTGATTGCGGCTTGTATCGGGACTTTCTTTTATGTGATCATATCTTTCGTAGGCGGGAAGGACGGACTTTGGTCAACGAAGCACATGACGGAGCAGAAAATGCTTCTTACTGCCAACATGAACGAAATACTGAATACGAACACGAATCTTACGCTTGAAAAACAGGCTCTCGAAAAGGACACTGATGTCGTCGGCGCTTATGCCAAAGGATTGGGATACATATACGAAGGCGAAAAACTCATGAAGATAAGCGGACTCAAACCGCATGAAAACCAGATTTATGATGCCGGAACCGTATTGAAGCACGTGGAGCCGGATTTCATTTCCGAACGCACAAGCAAAGGCGTGGGACTGATAATCTTCCTCTTCACATATTTCGTTCTCCTTCTGATCGATTTCAGCCGCGGAAAGATTTCTTTCGTCACAAATAAATCAGCAGGAACAGACAAGGCGCCTATATATGACATGCAGTAAAAACGACCCGGATTCTGCAGAAAAGCTTGTTTCATGCCTTGAGCAGGGAAAAGTCGCCGTTGTACCGACCGATACGGTATATGGATTCAGCGGCATAGTGGACATGAAGGGCAGCGCAAGGTACAAAACCGACGGAAAGATTAGAAGCATAAAAGGCAGGGAAGAAAACAAGCCCCTCATACAGCTGATTTCCGAACCTGAAAAAATAAAGATTCTCACGGATGACCATGTGCCTGATTTTCTCCTTGAAAAATGGCCTGGTCCGCTCACAGTCATAGTCAACGTAAAAAAAACTTCGCCGTATGAAGATGATTTCAAGACCGTGGCAGTAAGATGTCCCGGAGATCCATGGCTCAGAAAAGTGATCGGCATGCTTGGCTCCCCAATATTCAGCACGAGCGTAAACAGAAGCGGCTTTCCGGTTTTGGAATGCATTTCAGACATAGAAAAAGAATTTTCAGGGGATGCAGACCTTATAGTCAGCGACGGAGACAAAAAAGGAGCGGTTCCTTCGACCATCGTTTCAGTTGTTGACGGAGAGGTTAAAATACTGAGGCAGGGGAGCGTTGAAATTTTCTGATGCCGTTTAAGGATTCAGCCTGTCTGACAAAGATTTATCAAGCAGGCCTATTGCACTGACTTAGACCATTCCACTTCTATTGACTTAGGGCTTGCGCCGGTCGGACTTTTTTTGTCTTCCGCAAGAGTCGTCTTAACGCCTTTCAAAGTCTTCGCATCAAGCACGGTAAGATCCCATTTTATAGGAGAAGCAGTGGCTGCATTTTTAAGGGCAAGTTCCCGGCTCAGTTCAGGATAGAACGAAGCGTTTGACCTTCCTTTCTGAATCACAGTAACTGAAGAGCCGTTTATAGAAATCACGATGTTCATGCTTGCGCCGTTCTTGAAAATGACGAATCCTTTTCCGCCCCTGAGTATAACTATTTTGTCGATGAGCGTGTCACCCGTCCATGTTCCGGCAAGAGTGTCAAGTGTCATTACGACCGATCCGGATGCAGACGCGCTTTTTGAATCTTCCGACGCATGGCTTTCTATGTTTTCGAGCACGTTTTCAAGAGAGCTTTTGGCATCAAGCAATATTTTATAGTAGGAAGCGTATGTCTTTGTTTCCTGGACAGCCCTTGCAGACACCCTGTCAACGGTATTGAGAGTGCACATCCATCCGTCTTCAATTTCCTGGACTTCCGCAAAAAAGGCCAGGTCGGACGTAAAATCTCCGGCACCGGTGAATTCCCTGTCCCTCTTGTCGTTGACTATATATCCGTCAAGCCCCTGGAGCTGGGTAAAAAACAGGTTCGTCGTCATGTCGATCATATCGGTGTCTTCAGAAGATGAAATGGTTGAATAAAAATCAACCGTCTTCTGGGCAGATGCGGGTAAAATCCCGGCAAAGGAAGCCAGCGCCAGCGATATGACAAATACTGAAAATCTCTTAGTCTGTCCCATATGCTCTCCAATAACCAAATCCTACTGCATATCCTTACGGAATTCACGGGCTATATCCAGGTTTACGTCCCTCTCCTTTATGGAGGCCCTCTTGTCAAAGAGCTTTTTGCCCTTGCATATACCAAGAGTGACCTTTACCATGCCGTTCTTTAAATAAAAATCCAGCGGAACAAGCGTATATCCTTTTTCATCGACCTTCCGCTGCAATCTCTTTATCTGATCCCTGTGAAGCAGAAGCTTTTTTTTCCTTGAAGGCGAATGATTGAACACGGATGAAAACGAATATTCGGAAATCAAGAAATTCTGCATCCAGACCTCGCCGTTCTCAATCAAGGCAAAGCTGTCCGCAAAGGAAACATTTCCTGCCCTGACCGACTTGACCTCCGTCCCCACAAGGACTATGCCGCATTCCAACTTGTCTTCGACCGAATAGTTGAAATAGGCTTTTCTGTTCTGCGCAATGATTTTGCATCCTTCTTCCATAAATATAAATAATAAACCTTCCAAACACAAAAGTCCATAGAGGAAATCCCTAAATCTGCCTTAAGGACCTCCTTTTCCGGGAATTCACTGCGGAATCATCCGGCATCATTTTCACAAAATCCCTTGCAACCATTTAACCTATTTGGTATTATCAAAGTTACAATGAAACAGAGCGTTTATGACTATTCTTTTGAAATGAAGCGCGAGCGCAACCACAGGCTTGCATTTACATTCGGACTTATAATCTCCATAATATTTTTTATCACGGTTTTCCTCAATTTCATATTGTTTCCGGTATTCGTCAGGTCGGACACCATGGACACGGACATTCCGAAAAACAGCGCGGTTTTTGTGACTCCTCTCGTAAGGACTCCGGGAAGGGGCGACGTCGTGTACATTTCACGCCTTGACGGTGAGAAAAACGGAATCGGAAAGACTTTCATAAACAAACTGGCCGAATTCTTCACGCTCCAGCAGATCTATCCGTTCGGATATACGAACCGCATGTCGGGAAAACCAGTCCTCAGGCGCGTCATAGGGCTTCCGGGAGACACAGTTTACCTTAAAGATTATGTGGCCTACGTAAAGACACCGGAAAACAACACTTTTCTGACCGAATACGAGCTTGCATCCAAAGGCTATGATACAAAAATCTATTCTGTTCCCGTTGAATGGGACGGCATAGGCTCCATGGGAAACTGCAGCGAATTCACGCTCAGGGACGATGAGTATTTCGTGCTGGCCGACAACAGGATAGAAAGCGCGGACTCAAGGACTTGGGGACCGGTATCAGGCTCCAACATAAAGGGCAAGGCCGTGATGCTTTATTTCCCGTTCAAAAAATTCAGGTTCTTCTAAAAAGCAGTGCCTGAATCAAAAAAAGATGTCGGTCTATACGTACATATACCGTTCTGCAGCAGCAAATGCGACTACTGTGATTTTTTTTCGGTTGCAGAAAGCGGAAGCTGCATAAATGACGGCTATATAAGAGCTGTTTTAAACGAAAGCCTGTTCTACGCAAAAAAATTAAACATAC
>JAFPKH010000277.1:0-6928 GCA_017424825.1 Treponema sp.
GCGGGCATGTCGCAAGCTGGGGCTTGTCATTGTTGGGCGTTGCGGGTATGGCTGGGCGTTTCCGGGCGGAGCGTAGCGGTGCCGCGGTTTTAAAGAGATTTATCCCGCAGAAGGGGTAGCGGAAAACCGTAGGTTTGGAGCGGGGGGAAGTCTTTCCCCCCTTTAAAAAATTTTGTGTGCCATAAATTGCCAAAGGCAATTTATGGGTAGTGAGGAACGAAGACCCGAACGTAGGGAAGTCTTTCCCCTATTGATATTTTCAAACCCTTGACACTATGCGAGAAATTTTGTATAGTTTTGGAACTGTTTATTTGAAGGTAGGTAAGACAAATGAGAACATGTGACCTTTGCGGAAAAAGCCCGATGCATGGAAATAGAGTAAGTAAGACATATCATCATACACGCCGCGTATGGTATCCGAACCTTTTGAAAATCAAGACTGAAATAGGCGGAACTACAATGACTCTCCGCATCTGCACGCAGTGTCTTCGCAGCGGTTTCGTTACAAAGAAAGTCAAGGTTGCAAAGCCTGAAAGCGCAAAGAAAGAGAACTAAAAAGCGCCGCTTATGCCGCCTGTAAAGAAAAGTGCGCCTCCTAAAGTCTGGCTGTAGAGTCCGGTTTTGGGAGGTGCATTTTTTTTGAAAAAATCTTCCTGTTTTTCAATTTTTTTCTTTCTTTTTGGAGAAAATAGAGATATAATAAATTCGTTCTTCCAAATTTAAAATTGCTTGCAGGAGATTTTATGAAAACTAAGAAGCATCTGTCCCTCATGACGGAACTTATGATCGGTTCTCTTGGTACTATCGTTGTCGTAACGATATTTCTTTTCATCTCCATGATGCTTATGATGCAGAATACGGTCAGGAAATTCACCGAAAATTCAGTGAGCCAGGCAATGGATACCCTGGATGAGCAGATTCTCGGCATTTTGGGCGAGTACGGCGATATGGTCGTGAATTTTTCAAACATAGTGCCGGCCTTCAATGACAGGCAGGAGATTGAGGATGCCCTTGTCCTTATGGGAAAAGACATGCCGGACGGTACGATGCTCTGGTACACTACAAAACAGAACGTCAAGGAAGGCGGCTACCTTGTGTCCAATACGCGCTGGGACTGCCCGTCTGATTTTGATTCGGCGGCAAGGGAATGGTACAAAGGCGCATTGGGCGACACTTCAAAAGTTTTTTATGCGGAACCTTATATAGATGCAAATTTCGGAAAGCTGATACTGACGATAGCCTACAGGGCTTATGGTGCCGACGGTTCGATAATCGGAATCACCGGAGCGGACATTCTTTTGGATGCGCTTGCCGAGACGGTAAAGGACATAAACATTTCCGAAAACTCCGTAGTACATGTCATCAATCAGGACGGACTTTACCTTACGAATGATGATTTTTCCGCAATCATGAAAAGGAATTACTTTGACGAAACGGGAATTACCGTGTCCAAAAAGGATTATCTTACTTCACAGTCGATGTCGGTCGTGAAAAAGGGGCAGTATTACGGTTCCCACCCTATAAGCGGAACGAAATGGTTCATAGTGGTTGAGGGACCGACGTCTGATTTCTCATCTTCATTCATAAGGAGCATTCTCCTGACCTTCCTTACTATTTCCGTAATCGTAGTCATTCTGATGGTGACAAACTTCGTTCTTTCAAAGAAGGTTTCCAACAGCTTCAAGCAGATTGTTTCGGGATGCGAATATATTGCCAACGGTGACTTTACGAAAAAATACCCGGAATACATTACGACCGAAGCGGACATGCTTGCAAAGGGATTCAATTCTTTTTCGGAGAGCATAAGCGGGCTTGTGAGCACGATCAGGCATTCTTCAGATTCAATACAGAACGTTTCGAATCAGTTGAGCGGCAATTCCAGGGACATAAATGAATCCGTAATGACGACGGAAAACGCCATTTCCACTATGGATTCCACTGTCTCAAAGCAGAGCGATGCAATTTCAACCGTAAACGAAGCCGTCATTCAGGTGGCGCAGAAAGTCACTGCACTGAATTCGGAAATCGAAATGCAGAACAAGCTCATCCACAAATCTTCAGAAAGCATCGAAGGAATGATGAAGAGCTTTGCGGAAATCACGAAGAGCACGGAAGACATGTCTTCAAAAGTCGGAAACATAGTCACGGCTTCGGAAGTGAACACCAACGCGCTGAAAAAATCAGTTGACCAGATTCAGGAAGTGCAGGCTGAATCAGAGGCTCTTCTTGAAATGAACAAGCTGATATCATCCGTCGCTTCACAGACAAACCTTCTTGCCATGAACGCGGCAATCGAGGCGGCACATGCGGGTGAAAGCGGAAAAGGTTTTGCGGTCGTCGCAGATGAAATCAGAAAGCTTGCAGAAACGACGAGCAAACAGGCAAAGGATTCAAGCGTTTCATTGAAATCGATCCAGAACAAAATCAATGAAATCTCATCTTCTTCACTGGATGTCGAAAAATCATTCGAGGACACGATTTCCGAAATACAGAATTTCCAGACGACTATGAACGATCTTTCAAGGTCGGTTTCTGATCAGGATGAAAAAGCGGGGAGCATAATGTCATCTCTCGGAAACATAAAAGGAAGCAGCGGAAACGTAAAGGAGAGCGCGACGGCAATTTCTTCAGCAACTTCTCAGGTGGCCGAAAACTGCAGGTCTCTTTCCGAAATGCAGGGCGAAGTGGATGCCGTCATTCAGGACTGCCGTGCGGCTTCAAGTGCATTGAACGCAACCAGCCAGAATATGACCGAGATTTCAGATCTTGCACAAAAGTCTGTCGCCAATCTTTCTGATGCGGTAAGCAAATTCAAAGTCTGATCCGCACTGAAAACTGCATGCCCCGGTTTTTTTGCCGGGGTTATTTTTTTTCTTCCTGCTTCATGATTTTTTCGCGCCTTTCTTTCATGATTGCAAGCGTTCCGACCACTCCGCATCCTTCAAGGATTCCTGTGATATAGGGCTTGAAAAGGATGAGATAGGGGAGAGCACATGCAACGCCGCAGAGAACGATGCACGCAACGTATGATTTCGTGGGTTTTTCAGCTTCCGCACCGTTTTTGAGCGCCGCTTTTTTTGCCTTTGAAATCAAAATCAGAAAAAAAACCAGGACGAAAATCCATGATGCCGTTCCTGCAATGCATATTATAAGGTTCAGTGTGTATGGATTCATTTTCCTCTCCTTTCAATCCATTTTAGAAGCGTTTTTTTTGCCGAGCCGAATGCGAGCGGACAATTTTCCACGTCTTCCTTCGTTTCAATTTTCATGCGGACGAATCCTTCGACTTCGCTTTCCTGGGCTTTGATTGTTGAGCCTTCTGGAATCTTTGCCGTAAAAAACAGGTCACAGGTTTTGTATTTGATTCCCTTGTATTCATAGTCGTTGGGATATGAGCACAGGTATTCAAGCGATTCGGGCTTCACTCCGATTTCTTCGATGCATTCCCTTTCCGCAGCCTCTTCAACTGTTTCGTCAGGATCCGTAAATCCGCCGGGAAGTGCAAGAAAACCTTTGCGCGGTTCCTTTGCTCTTTTTTCAAATAGTATGCCGCCTGATCCGTCTGCAATCAAAAGCCCCACGGCCGTAGCGACGTTGTTGTAAAGTTCCAGCGAGCAGTCAGGGCATTCCCATTTGCGTCCGTTTTTCACGGTCATTATGTTTTTTGATCCGCATGCGGGACAATAAGTGAATCTGTTTCCTTCCATGATGACTGATTCTAGCATACATCGGCGGTCTATGCCATAGTTCCCAAAACCCGGAGATTTTTGTATTATTGATAGTAATTAATAAAAAACGGGGGGCTATATGCAGACGGAAACTTTTGAAACGAACAGGTCTGAAACCAATCCTCAGACCCTCATAAACAAGTTTTTTGACACTTTTTTCGGCTACTTCGACAGCGATGACGAAGCGAAAATCCGCAGTGCATGGGACTGGCTTGTGGAAAAAACTTCCGGAATCAGCAGGTCATGCGGAAGCCCCTATTATCTGCATCCTATGCGCGTGGCATGCGTCCTTGCAAAAACCAGGCTCGGATGGCAGTCGATATGCGCGGCTTTTTTCCACAATCTTCAGGAAATAGATGCTGATTGCATTCCCGAAATAAAAAAACGTTTTGGTGATGAAGTTGCCTCAATCTGTTCAGGCACGTCGAAAATCACTTCGCTGAAATTCAAGTCGTCCTCAATGCAGCAGTCAGATGCAATAAGAAAAATGCTTTTTGCAATGGTCGACGACATACGTGTGATTCTCGTCAAAACCGCCGACCGACTTGACCGCATGAGAAACCTCAAATCCGTTGATGCGGAAACACAAAAGCAGATTGCATCCGAAGTCATGGAAATCTGGGCCCCGCTTGCCGGAAGACTCGGTATGAACGATGCAAAAAACGAGATGGAAGATCTTGCGCTCAAATATCTGCATCCGAAGGCTTTCCAGCAGATTAAATCAATCGTTTCCCTTAAAAAAGGAGAGCGTGAGGAATACCTTAAGAATGCGGTGAAAAAAATTCAGGTGAGGGCGGAAAAAGCCGGAATCAGCGTGAACATAACCAGCCGTGCAAAGCATTTTTATTCCATATATCAGAAGATGAGGAAGAGAAACAAGGATCCGGGGGAACTTTTTGATCTTCTTGCATTGCGCGTAATCTGCACCACACAGGCTGAATGCTATACTCTTGTCGGAATCGTGCATTCATTGTGGAAGCCGATGGAAGGTAGGTTCAAGGATTATATTGCCATGCCCAAGGCAAACGGATACCAGTCTCTCCACACCACGGTAATCTGCGAGGGTAAGCCGCTTGAAATCCAGATCCGCACGCAGGACATGCACAACATAGCCGAGCATGGTGTTGCCTCACACTGGCTTTACAAAAAGGGTACGAACAAGGACATGGTCCGCGCCGAAGACCTTAGCATCATAAATCAGCTGATGGAGCTTAGAAACGAAGACGTGAACAACGAAGCTTTTTTCAAGACGCTGAAAGAAGAGCTTCTGGGAGATTCGATCTTTGTGTTCACTCCCCGCGGCGATGTGAAGGAGCTTCCCCTTGGTGCGAATGCAATCGATTTTGCATACACGATTCACTCCGGGATCGGTGAAAAGATTGTCGGGGCAAAGGCTGACGGAAAAATCATTCCGATTACCGCCGAGCTTAAGAACACGCAGATCGTTGAAATACTCACGAACCCTCAGGCACATCCGACACAGGCGCAGCTGAAATCGGTCAAGACGGGTAAGGCAAGGCAAAAAATTCACTCGTGGCTTGCGGCGAACGACCCGACCTTCATCGACAAGGAAGCTCTGGCTAAAAAAGAAGCTGACTCGCTTGCACATGCAATCCATTCACGTGAGATGGCACAGCAGAGGGCGGCTGAAGGTAAAAGCAGGAAAAACCGGAAAACGTCGGTCAACTACACGGGGCTTGTTCAGGTTGACGGGGACACGAACTATATGGTCACTATTGCAAAATGCTGCTGTCCGCAACCGGGGGAGCCTATAGTGGGTTATGTTTCCAGAAACAGGGGAGTCACCATCCATCTTGCGTCATGCCTTACTTTCCTAAGAATTCCGGACATTGCGCGCAGAACCGTAGAAGTGAAGTGGGACATGAATGTTTCTGCGGACCAGGGTGAAAAAAAATAGACGGAAAACAAAAAAAGTCCTCTGCCTAAAAACAGGGGACTTTTAAATTCGGCATTTTATGCTTGCAGGATTTTAGTTCTGCTTGGTGAATTCAGTACCGTTTGAAATATAACTAACAGCATTTATTTGAATTGAACCGCCTGTTACGGTCAGCTTGTCTGCGGCATGAGTATCCGGCCTGAGCGTTCCGATTTGTGTACGGGAACTGCCTGAACCTTCAGATTTATAGACGTAAACATCCTTTATCCTTCCATCCTGTGTTGCGGAAGTATCGAGCATCCATTGTATGGTGTCGTTGTCGATGCGTGATCCGTTGCGCTTTACTATGAGCCTGTAGTATCCGCTGCCTTCTGCCTGCTCTTTGTCGAAAGTCAATTCCCATGAGCCTGACGTATAGATCTTGTCAAACAGTGAACCCGCCTGAATCATAAGACCCAGCAAATCTGCACAGGAAGTCAGCGTCATGACCGCTCCCACGATAAGTGCTCCGAACAAAAATTTAAGTGACTTTTTCATTTTCAATCCTCCGTTAAGTTTTATAAAAAACTGTTATAAGTATACTCCATTTTCAGGTTTTGTTAACCCTTTTTCCATGAAAAACCAGAATTTTTATGGAATTCTTCCTAAAACATTGCGTTTCTGGCCTTCCAAATCCAGGAAGATTTCGGTGCTGGAGAATTTCATAGCCCTTGGCATTAAAAAACCCCGGCTTCATTTGGTTATTGCCGGGGTCTGTGCTTGATTACTGGCGTGTAAATGTAATGTTCCCAAATGATGAACTCGTAAAGTGCTGCCAGCCGTCGGTGGTTGTAATTACTATGTCTGTACCTGACATTGATGTTGGTGTCATTGTGGCGGAGTTCCCGTTTACGGTGTAGGTTCCTGTCACATTGCCAGTTGAGCTCCCACTGGTAAATGATAACGAGAAAGTTCCGTTTGAATTAAACGTGAAGGTCATAGTCGTAGTCGTTCCCCCATTCACTTGGGAAGCTGTGTAGGTTCCGCCCGCAAGTCCGACACTTACGTTGTTGTTGCAGCCGATAAATGCCATTGCAAGAAACAATGCCACAATCAAAGGTAAAATTTTTTTCATATTATCCTCCATAGAAAATATTGATTTTATGTGTACTATACAAAAAAAAAGTACCCCGTCAAGGCGCGGTGGGGACAATGGATAATTGAGAGTTGAGAATTGAGAATTGATAATTGACAATGGATAATTGGCATGCTGATTTGTTTTGGCATCTTTCGATGTGTGAAATTGTCGTCCTACAGGGGAAAA
>JAFPKH010000033.1:0-5429 GCA_017424825.1 Treponema sp.
GAAGATTTTGAAAAGCAGACCGATGAATTTTCCGGCGGATGGCAGATGAGGATTGCGCTTGCCAAAGCCCTTATGTGCGGCCCGGACATCCTTCTTCTTGACGAACCGACCAACTATCTGGACATTGAGGCACGAAACTGGCTTGAAAAATTCCTTGCAGATTTCAAAGGCGGATTCCTTCTCGTAAGCCACGACCGTTATTTTCTCGACCATACCGTGAACGTCGTCTATGAACTTTTCGGCGGTGACCTTAAGCGTTATCCCGGAAATTTCACGCACTACGAGCAGGTCAGGGAAACGGAGCTTGAAAGCCTTATCAAATCTTATGAACAGCAGCAGCAGGAAATCAACAAGCTTGAAGATTTTATAAGAAGGTTCGGAGTAAAGGCGACAAAGGCGGCTCAGGCACAGGAAAGGCAGAAGATGCTCGACAAACTCCTTGCCAACAAAATCGAGATACCCGAAAGCCTTAAAAAAATACATTTCAAATTCCCGGAAGCGCCTCATTCAGGACAGCTTGTGGCTACGCTTTCAGGAGTGACGAAATCTTATGGCGGCCCGAACGTAATCGACGGACTGGACTTCGTGCTTGAAAAAGGCGAGAGGCTTGTCGTTGCCGGTAGAAACGGTGCTGGAAAATCAACCCTGCTCAGAATCATTGCCGGTGTGGATCCTGATTATTCCGGTGAGGTAAAGCTTGGTGCAGGAGTGAGCGTCGGATATTTTTCACAGGATTCGGCTGAAAAAATAACCGGTTCCGAATCGATTTTGGAAAGGCTTGAATCAAAATGCCCGCTGGATCTGGTCCCCAAGGCCCGTGACATGCTTGCGGCATTCCTTTTCCGCGGTGACGATGTTTTCAAGAGCATTGACGTTCTTTCCGGCGGTGAAAAAAGCAGGATCGCGCTTCTTGAACTTCTTTTGCGCCCGGTGAATCTGCTTGTCCTTGACGAACCGACCAACCATCTTGACATGCACTCGAAGGACGTTCTTCTTGAGGCATTGAAAGATTTCGGCGGAACCGTTGTTTTCGTAAGCCATGACCGTGGATTCATAGAGGATCTTGCCACAAGGGTTCTGGAGCTTCATCCTGGAAAATACAGGAATTTCCCGGGCGACTACAAATATTACATGCAGCGTCTGGAAGATGAGGAAAACGGAACCGTCGGTGAATTTTCGTTTGCGTCATCCCAGGTTGCTCAGGCTGTAAAAAAGGCTGAGGCAAAAAATCAGCAGGCATCTCCGTCTGAAAATGTCAGTGCCGGTAAACTTGCGTGGGAGGAACAGAAAAAACTTTCCGCCGAAAGACGCAAGATTGAAAAGGAGATTGAAAAAATCGAAAGCCAGATAGCGCAGGCGGAAGATAAAAAACAGGAGCTTGAAAACAGACTCTCTGACCCGGCTGTCTATTCTGACGGAGAAAAAAGCCGTGCCGTGCAAAAAGAGATTTCGGATCTTGATTCCGAGCTTGAAAAACTGAACGCGGCATGGGAAGAAGCCTGTGAAAAACTTGACTGATTTTGTGAATCAGTTTTTGAGCTTGCAGTTCGATTCCTAAGATTGCAGTTCGATCCCTGAGCTTGTCGAAGGGTAAATATAGATGAGGATTTTGATATGAAACTTACATGTGGAATTGTCGGACTTCCGAATGTGGGAAAGTCCACCATTTTTAGTGCGCTGACCAAGACTCCTGCGTCGGCTGAAAATTATCCGTTCTGTACGATTGATCCGAACGTCGGTGTGGTCGATCTTCCGGACGAAAGGCTTGATTTTATGGCGGATGTGTTCCAGCCTAAAAAGAAGATTCCGGCAAGCGTCGATTTCGTTGACATCGCGGGACTCATAAAAGGAGCGAGCAAGGGTGAAGGACTCGGAAACCAGTTTCTTGCCAACATCCGTGAGACAACCGTTATAGCCCATGTAGTCCGCTGCTTTGACAACCCGGATATCCAGCATGTCCGCGAAGACGCAAAAACAGATGCTCCGATTGATCCTTTGAGCGACATCCTCACGATCGACTTTGAGCTTGCGCAGGCTGATTTGGATACAATCACCAAAAGACAGGAAAAAATCACCAAGCAGATCAGGCAGCTGGGAAAAGAAGAGGAAAAACGCCTTGCACCTTATATGAGCGCGGTTGAAAAAATAAAGCCGCTTCTTTTGGACGGAAAGTGCGCAAGGATGGCAGACCTCACGGATGAAGAAAAGATTGCCGTATACGATCTCCACCTCCTTACGATAAAGCCGCAGGTCTATGTGTGCAACATCGACGAGGACACGATTGCGACAGGAACGAACGGATATGTAGAAACCGTAAGGAAGATTGCCGAAGAACAGAAGTCCGAAGTGATTGTCATCTGCGGAAAATTCGAGTCCGATCTTTCTGATGTCACTGACCCGAATGACAGAAAGGAATTCATGGAAAGCGTAGGGCTTAAAGAAAGCGGCCTCACCGTTCTTGCACGCACCGTCTATCATTTGATGGGGCTCCGCACATTCTTTACAGGCGGACCGGATGAATGCAGGGCATGGACAATCCACGCAGGAGACAAAGCACCTCAGGCAGCCGGAGTAATCCACACCGATTTCGAGAAGGGCTTTATCAAGGCGGAGGCATACACCGTTGATGACCTCAGAAAATACGGAACCGAAGCCAAAATCAAGGAAGCCGGAAAATACAGGCAGGAAGGAAAGGAATACGTCGTTCAGGACGGCGACGTACTCTTCTTCAAGTTCAACGTGACGAAATAGCCTAGTAAGTGTCCCTCAGGTTGTAGATTTTGAGGGCGCGACGGAATGCTGCAGTGCTCGGGTTTCTTGCTTCTTTTTCAAGACCGTAGGAATCCGGGCGGAACGTGAGCGTTTCATCTTCACCAGGAATGAGGGTGATCATGCTTTTGTTGAACATGCCCCTTATTCCGAAAACGTCCGGTGAAACATAGAATGCCGGCTTGTCAGTTTTCAGCGTGAGTTTTATAACACCGTTTTTTTCCTCTACTGAAGATGTGATCTTTGCTTTCTGAACCGGAGACTTTTTCCATTTTTCAAGGAACAGCACGTCCGAAGATTTGAATTCCTTTTTGCTTCCCGAAAGTGATTTTGCCTGCATTTTTGCATGTACAAAATAATTCTCAGGATTTCCTTTAAGTTTCAGACGCTCAGCATTTGTTTCCCAAAGCATTTCCGAAACATCGGTATCAAGCCTTTTGTGGAACGAAATCCTTTTTATTGCATCGTTTCCTTCAAAATCCATCACGCGGATAGTGACGACCATTTCGACCGGAAAACTTGACTCGTTGATTCCGTTGAGCGTAATCTTTCCGTCTTTTTTTATGAGTGCAATCCTTGTGCGCTTGAAAAACTCTTTGGCCGCATAATGCAAAAGCTTCCATTTTCCCGAATACTCGATTGAAGACCATGATGCCACCGGCCAAACGTCATTAAGCTGCCAATACATCGCACCCATGCAATGTGGTCTCAGGCTCCTCCAATAATCCACTGCGGTCTTTATTGCAAGCGCCTGCTGTACTTGGCTCAGGTAAAACATGTTTTCCGGACCGGACGGGAATTTGAAGCAGCGGCAGAAATTTTCAAGCATTATCGAATTTCCGATTGGTGAACGTTGGTGCCATTCCATGACCGGAGCCGTCGGATTTATGTCTTCTTTTCCTGCGAATTCCATTATTCCTTCAAGGGACGGGAAGCTTTCATATCCGAACTCAGAAACGAAGCGCGGTTTTATCGAAAGATATTCTTCTATGTCCTTTCGCTCATGCCATACGCTCCAAAAATGCATGTCACCTTCATTGTCGCTGTGCCAGTTGTCGCATGATTTGTCAGGGCCTGCACACGGAGATGAAGGCCACCATGCTCTTTCCGGGTCGCATCTTCTTACCGTACGTTCAACGGTTCCGTGGTTCAGCCTGTCGTAGTCGATTATATATTTGTCACGGTCGGCACGGCTTTCTTCATACCAGGTGAGGCTTCCGAAATCTTCGTTGTTTCCGCACCAAAGCGCAAGGCTGGGATGATGCTGGAGCCTGTACACGTTGTCTTCTATTTCATGTTCAACGCTTTCAAGGAAATTTTCATCAGCAGGGTAGAGTGAGCAGCTGAACGCACAGTCCTGCCAGACTATTATTCCAAGCCTGTCGCATAGATTGTAGCAGAAATCGCTTTCGTATTGTCCGCCGCCCCAAAACCTTATGCTGTTCATGTTTGCATCTACGCAGGATTTGAGAAAGTATTTGTATCGCTCCGGAGTCCATCGTTCTGGAAGTGCATCTATTGGAATCCAGTTTGCTCCTTTTGCGAATATCGGCCGTCCGTTAAGCTCATAGTAAAGTGAACTTCCATGCCGGTCCGGTTTTGCCTGTACGGTGAGCGTGCGGAATCCGATCTGCTTTTCCATGGTGCAGTCCGCTTCTTCCGCTGAGTTTTCTTTAAGCGAAGAGATTTCAAGCCTGTAAAGCTCGTTTTCAAAAATTCCTTCGTCTTTCAGCTCGTCGGCAGATTTCCAAAGCACAGGATTTTCTACTTCCACGTTCCATGTGAATTCGTTTTCACCTTCGCCGCATTCTTCGCTGAGTACCGTTGAAAAATCTATTCCGGGCCCGGAAAGGCTTATCTTGAAATCAGTCTTTTTTGAAAACCTTGAGTTGAAACGGACTTTTGTCCTGCAGACCCATATATTTTTTTGCCCCGCTTTTTTGGAAGGAATTGTATTGACCGTTATGGATTGTATGTAGCCTGAGCGGACTGTTTCTATTCCTATGCTGCCGTAGATTCCGAATGCCATCAGGCAAAGTCCCCAGTCCCAACCTGCCTGGCACTGTATTTTTCTTACCAGATTCCTGTGCGGTGAAAACATGTCGTAAGTCGAGCAAGGCACGGGGTAGGGAAGCATCTTTGATTTAGCCTCCGCATGTATCTCCGCAGAATCAAAATCCACCGTGATTGTGTTTTTTCCGCCGTTCAGGAGCCTGGTTACGTCAAATCTCCATTCCCTGAAATAATTGTCGCCTTTGCCCGCTTTTTTTCCGTTGATCGAAACCGTGAAAAAGGTGTCTGCCATGGACATTACAAGATATGACCTGCATCCTTCTTCCGGGTGGAAAGAAAAAGTCTTGCTTATGCTCCATTTTTCCCTTGCAACCCACTGCACGTCCTTTTCGTTGAATTCAAAATAAGGATCAGGAATTATGCTCTCGCGGATCAGCGCTGAATGTACGTCGCCCGGAATGTTCATCTGTATGTTGCTGATTCTTTTTCTTGTGCCGGTATTTGAAAGGGACCAGTCTTTACCCGAAAGATCTGTCGTAATCATCTTGTCTCCTGGTTAGAAATGAAGCTTGGTTTAAACTAAAAAAAATGCTGATTAATACAGTCTTGCACTAATCAGCATCTTGCGTGTTTTTATGGCGTTTTAA
>JAFPKH010000278.1:0-6004 GCA_017424825.1 Treponema sp.
AGCACACGGCATTTGACGAAGCATAAAACAAAACGTCCAGCTGGATTTTATAGGCAGCCTCATGCGATATGCCAAGATTTTCCGAAAGCCTGTCACGCAAAGCATAGGCAAGGTCATAATATTTCTTTTTAAAAATTGCAAGCCGTTCAACCGTTACATTGGTCTCAATCACGGGATTCAGATATGACACATAGCGCATATAATCCTGATTTGCATTGAGGATTCCAGCCCACAATTCGGAAATTACTTCGGTAGAAAAATTGCTTCCCTCCGGCATTGCAGAAATCAACGAGCCGTAGTAGGCTTCCATTTTGTCGGCGGCAATTTCCAGAATGATTTCTTCTTTTGTCGTAACATACTTGTAAAGATTTGCACGTGACCAGCCAAGCTTTTCTGCAATCGTTGTGAGCGTAATTTCTGCATAAGGTGCACTTTCAAAAAGAGTTGCGGTTGCGTCCTTAATCTGAGTCATTCGTTCTTCTTTGTGTTCATCGCTTCTTGCACGGATATATTCGGCCATAGGGGTAGAATAGCATGTATGATTAAAAAATGCAATAAGTGACAAAATGTTATTTATTTTTTAAATAAGTGTTGACAAGTAACCATTTATCCCTTATTCTTGATTTAGTGACGATATGTTACTTAAATGCGTTAGGGATACGAAAGGCGCGAAGCGGCCACCGCAACGAAGTGAGGAGGCTGAAGCGATAGCGGAACCTGTAGTAGCCCGACCGCCGCGGTTGGTGAGCGAAGTCGAACCATTAGCGGCGGTAACGCCCAGAAGGAGATTACAATGCTTGGAAACTTTTCTTATTCGAACCCAACTAAACTTTACTTTGGCGAGAATGCGCTGGATTATTTAGATACTGAACTGCCTAAATATGGCAAGAAGATTCTTTTGACTTACGGTGGCGGCTCCATCAAAAAGAACGGCATTTATGATGCTGTGGTGGCTGCCCTTAAGAAAAACGGTAAGGAAATTGTGGAGCTTCCGGGTGTTATGCCAAATCCAACAAGCGAAAAACTGATTGAAGGCTGCCGTCTTGCCCGCGCTGAAAACGTGGATTTTATTCTTGCTGTTGGCGGCGGTTCTACTATTGATTATGCCAAGGGCGTTTCAGTCGGTGCCTGGTGGGATGGTGACCCTTGGGAAAAATATTATGTGAAGATGGAAGAGCCTGCAAACCGAATTATTCCTGTTGGCGCTGTTCTCACAATGGTAGGAACCGGAAGCGAAATGAACGGCGGTTCTGTAATTACAAACCATGAGCAGAAGCTTAAGATTGGTCATGTGTTTGGCGAAGAAGTTTTCCCTAAGTTTGCTGTTTTGAATCCGCGCTTTACTTTTACTGTTCCAAAGAGGCAGATGGTTGCGGGTATTTATGATATTTTCAATCACATCTGCGAGCAGTATTTTTCTGGCAACGATGACAGTGCGAGCGACTATCTTGCAGAAGGTTTGATGCGTTCGGTTATTTATGCTTCACGTATTGCGGTAAAGAATCCTGAAGATTATGAGGCCCGCAGTAATTTGATGTGGGATGCAACCTGGGCATTGAACACTCTGATTGGCCGCGGAAAAAGTCAGGACTGGATGGTTCACATGATTGGTCAGGCGGTCGGTGCCTATACTGATGCTACTCACGGAATGACTCTGAGTGCGGTTAGTCTTGCATACTATAAAACTCAGATTGATGCAGGTTTACCGAAGTTTGTTCGCTTTGCAAAGAATGTGTGGGATATTTGTGCGGATGGCAAAACTGATATGGCTGTGGCTGAAGAAGGCTTGAATGCGATGAAGAGCTGGATGCAGGAGATTGGTGTATCTTTGTCGCTTGCTGAGCTTGGTGTGACCGAGGATATGTTTGAAGGAATTGCGGGTGCGACATTCATTCTTGACGGCGGATATAAGGTTCTTACCAAGGATGAGGTTATAGAAGTTTTGAAGGAGAGCATGTAATGAAAAGACTTTGTTTATTTTTTTTCTGCATATTAATTTCAGTTTCAGTTTTTGCAAAGGATAAAGATATGAAAATTAAAATCAACATCACAAGCGACAGCGGAAATCACACACTCACAGCGACACTCTCTGACAATTCTTCTGCAAAGGCGTTTTACGCTGAATTACAGAAAAACCCGATAACTGTTAAAATGCATGACTACGGCAGTTTTGAAAAAGTCGGCACTCTTCCAAAATCATTTCCGCGAAATGATACGCAAATCACAACAACGGCAGGCGACATCATTTTGTATCAGGGAAATCAGATTACGATTTATTACGATGTAAATACTTGGAACTTTACGAAGCTTGGAAAAATAAATGGAATTTCTCAAAATGAACTGAAATCAATTTTGGGAAAGGGTAATATAACGGCTAAATTTAGCATAGGAGATTAACTTATGAAAAAACTTATTCTTACACTTTTAATCGGAGGATTGATGATGGCGGGGACATTTGCTGCTTCGGCAGGCTCAACAACCAAGACGGCGGTCGTTTATTTTAGTGCGACAGGAACTACAGAAAAAATGGCGAAATCTGTTGCAACGGAAATGGGAGCGGATATTTTTGAAATCCAGCCGGTTCACAAATATACTGATGCAGACTTAAATTGGCACGATAAAAAATCTCTTACGACAATTGAGTGCAATGATCCAAAATCACGTCCTGCTATCGCAAATAAAATCGACATCAGCGGATATGATGTTGTGATTTTGTGCTATCCAATCTGGTGGGCGTATGCTCCGAAAATCATGTACACCTTTGTTGAAAGCCAGAAATGGGACGGCAAAAAATTGATTACCCTCTGCACAAGCGGTGGAAGCGGACTTGGACGAAGCGGAACGGATCTGGCAAAATATGCTAAGGGCGTATCATTCAAGGGAGGAAAAGATTTTACACGAGGCAAGGCAAGCGACATAAAGAAATATGTTGAAGGACTTTTGAAGTAATGGGAACATCAAGACAAGTTCATGCGCAATTTTGGAAGTATGCACAACTTGGCTCTGGTCGGGCATTTCTGATTTTTCGTGAGCATAAGGAAGTTGATTTTACGCGCGAAATAATCTTGCTTTGTTTGAAAAATTACGCCTATGACCCGCAATGCGAGGGCGACAGGAGCGAATACGCAATGCAGTTTGTCCGTGCACTTTCGGAAAAGCAGAGGAATCGCGTGCTTGCAATCATAAAGTCCCATCTTGAAAATGATAAAGTTTCGGACGACTGGGATTGCATTCATTTATATTATGTGGCGGTAAAAATTGCGCATGAATTTGAGCCTTTTTTTGGTGATATTTTACGAAGGCGTTTTGATGAATGTGATGATGAAACTTTGATAGATGTATTTCCCTCATCGGCGCTTATAGAGCTTGACGGATTTGACGGCATGGTTCGTGTGGCAAGAAAATTCGGCAAGGCCTTTAAAGTTCACGATGACTGGTATGCAGACGATTATTATACAATCTGCGTTCCGGATATGGACGGCGAAAGTGTGCGGGCAAAACTTGGGGAGCTTGCAGAATCAGACCAAGACATACGCGCTTATTTAGAAAGAATTGAAGAATGTGAAAAGAAATCAGAAGAAAAAAAAGCAGAGACAAAAAAGAATGAAGGTGAAAGCAATTTTGAATGCGTAAAAAAATATTTTTATACCGACCGTGGTAGTGTTCCACGTAGATATGCGAAAAAACTTACGATTGACGAAGCAAAATATTTTGCCGATGAAATGACAAAGGTAAAAACTCAGAATGAATTGACAAAATATCTCCGGTTATTTTCTTCAATTCCATATCCTTATGGTGCGGATGATTTGATTCCCCTATTTTCAAAACGGAAAAATTCGTATTTTAACAATCGCTTGGTTGATGCCCTTTCTTTTTTTACTTCTCCAGAAATCCGTTCACTTGCAGAAAAGGCATTGGATTCCGATGATTATTCGCCTTTTTATCTTACCCTGCTTATAAAAAATTACCGCGACGGTGACGGCTCAAAAATCGCGCGAAAACTCAAGACCATAAAAAATTTTGAAGACGCACACTACGATGTTATTGATGTCACCAAAATCTATGAAGAGAATGTCACGCCAGATTGTATCGAACCGCTTACAGTTTTCTACGAGCGCACAAAATGCGGACTTTGCCGGATCAGAGCTGTCAAACTTATGGATAAAGCGGGTGTGCTTACTCAAAACATCCGCGATGAGCTGCCCTTTGATTCAGCGGCATTGGATAATGATGATGGGCGGTACACATTATTTTGAATCATCGTTGGCACGAAAATCTTTTTCGCGGAAAATATAAAACTCGCCGTATAATCCAGACCGTCATCAATTGCGGCATTTTGATTTGCACAATCCTTTTGATGATAAGCGGAATCATTCTTTCAAATCATGTTTTCACATTTCTGGAAATTGAAAGCGGGCTTGGTTTTGCGAGGATTGCACATCTTTTAGCGAGCCACTGGTATTTTATTTTCATGTCGCTCCATATCGGGCTGCATGTTGAAATGATTGCGGGCAAAATAAGGATTCCGAGCGAGGGAGTTTCTTCCATTATAATCCGCGTGGTTTTTATTTTGATTTCTATCTACGGCATTTACGCCTTTATCATCCGTGGCATCTGGCGTTATCTGATTTTGCAGCAGCAGTTTTTCTTTTTTGATTTTGAACGTGGGTATGTTCTGTTTACCTTGGACTATATTTCGATTATAATTCTTTTTGCGACGGGAATTCATTATTTAATTAGGAACGTATGTAAATGAAAAAAGCTTTTAAGGCAATCGGAAAAATATTTCTTGCTCTGTTGGCAGTAATTATCATTGCACTTGTTTCTGTATTTATCTGGCACAGAATCATGCTAAAGCAGGAAGAATCTTTACTAAAACAGCCTTTGGGACAGCTCGTTGAAGTTGACGGTCACAACATGTGTGTATATAAAGAAGGCGAAGGGCTGCATACCTTGTTGTTTTTGTCAGGCTCAGGAACACCGGCTCCTATTTTAGATTTCAAGAGCCTGTATGCACTTTTGGAAGATGATTACAGGATTGTCGTAATCGAAAAATACGGATATGGATTCAGTGATATAGTAGATACGGAAAGATCGTTCACTACGATTTTGAGACAGGATCGAGAAGCTCTGAAAAAATCGGGAGTTGAAGGTCCGTTTATTCTTTGTCCGCATTCGATGTCAGGATTGGAAGCAATCATGTGGGCTCAGGATTATCCGGATGAGGTCGAGGCGATTGTAGGACTTGACAATGTTCTTCCGAGGACATATGACGGTTTTGATATAGAAGGAACTTTGAAACTCGAGCGAATTATTGTTCCTGCAAGAGAAATTGGATTATTGCGTTTCTATTATTCAGACAGCTTTTTGCCCGATGCACTTTCAGGGGATGAAAAAAAACTTTATCGCGCTATAGCTTCGAGAAATACGGTAAATGTTGATGTTATAAATGAAGGAAAGGCAATTACAGATGCAGTTAAATTGATTGACAGTAAACCGAAACCGGATATTCCTATGCTCATGTTTGTTGGTGACGGTAAAGAAACACGCGGCACTGATTGGGTGAAAAATCATTATGATTATGCGGCAGATCTGTCAAATGCCAAAGTTATCGAACTTGGGTGCGGACACTATGTGCACTATTTTAAGCCGGAAAAGATAGCCTCAGAAATGAAAGCTTTTATTCAGAATGATTTGGAAATGCGATGTGTCATCCAAGCCGTTACGCAGCATACAAATCTTTCTGGAAACCAATAAAAATATTCCGTATTTCCGGGATGTCACCCAGAACGGCCCGAGCATCTTTTGTCGTTCCGTATTTCAGTTTAATCAGGTCTGGTAGATTTTCAAGCGACAGTTCCGTATATCCCTGTTGAACATACTGCTGCAAAACAAAGTTTACAAAATCGATCTGACTTTCGTTCAGGGAGGCTACAATTTCGGAACGCACGATTTCCACCCGACGCTGACGTTCAATAGGAGTTGAGTTGTATGCAAGATATTC
>JAFPKH010000279.1:0-4008 GCA_017424825.1 Treponema sp.
AAAATTCCAAGAAAATTCTAGCTCTGGACGCAGGAAAATCCAAAGCAAGGAATTTTCGCTTACTTAATCTTT
Organism: Treponema sp.; assembly: GCA_017424825.1. Classification (GTDB taxonomy): domain Bacteria; phylum Spirochaetota; class Spirochaetia; order Treponematales; family Treponemataceae; genus Treponema_D. Next base: position 73 of record JAFPKH010000279.1, read on the forward strand.
GTAACTTATCCATAACTCTTGTTGTTTTTTTTTCATGGAGTGATGTATCATTAGAGAAGGAATTCTGAGTTTTGGTTTTGCGCCCATATTTACCGGCGCATGGCATACGGCGTTCATTCGGATTTTCAAAGGAGGTGCTTATGAAATTCAGAAAGATATTTTTTACGGTCATATTGACCTCTGTGCTTGTATCAGGTGTTTCAGCTGTGTCAACCATAGATAAGGCCAAGGTCTCGGAGGGCATGAACGACTTTGCGTGGAAACTGCTCTTTGCCGTTCCTGAAGCAGCAACCCAGCAGAACGTATGGTCGGACGCATATATCGGAAACTTGTATCCGAGCATATTCCCGCATTTCGGAGTCGGATTCACGCTCGGCGGAACATACCTTGACACCAGCGGATTGAAAAAGGCCGTGGGAGAGCTTTCCGGAAACAAAAATTTCCTCATGGATGCGGTCGGAAACAACGAGATTGCAACAAAAATCATGGAAGGTCTCGGCGGTGATTTTCCCGAAAGCTTCGTTCTTCCTACTGCAACGCTTGACATAAGGCTCGGCGGATTGGTTCTTCCGTTCGACGTTGGTATCTGCGCCATGATGACGAACCCCGCGATCTTCGACATCAAGCTTAGTGAGCCAAGCACAATCATCGGCATGAACCAGGCCATGACGTTCGACCTCCAGGGATTCAAGGGATTCATTGACTACGTTACGCTCGGAGCTGACCTGCGCTACAGATTCTTCGAAGGAAGCACTTTCGTTCCGGTAATATCCATAGGCGGAGGCTACTACTACACCCAGGGAAACTTCAAGATCGGAACTACGGACAGTCGGGAAGTAACGATTGCAGGAAAGACAGGAAACCAGGTCACCGACATGAACATCGGCGTAGGATTCCAGACACACGTTATATTCGCGCAGATTCAGATATCAAAGGAAATCGGATTTGCAAACCTGTTCCTTGGAGCAAGGGGCGTAATCTCCAACACTACGACTTCATGGGCATGGGATTACAAGACGAAGAACGAAAATCCTGAACTGAGCGCGGCATCCAATGAAGCTCATGATGATGGATGCGTCACTGCAAACGGCATAGACGAAAGCTTCCATGACGGAGTATGGGACATGACGAAGATTCAGCCGCAGATTTTCGCCGGTGTGGGATTCAACGCATGGAAATTCCAGTTTACGCTCGGTGCATGCGCTGATGTCAGAAGCTTCTTTGACCCCCAGTACAATATCATGTGGAGCGGATATTTCTCAACCCACTTCAAGCTTTAATAAGGCACAGTGACATAACAAAGCTGTCATGCGGAAAAAAATCTGCACGGCGGCTTTTTTTTGTTTCATCAGATTTTCATGTCACTGCGTTCTTCTGAAATTTTCGTTGTGTTATGACAGAATCAAATCTGTCTGAAAGATTATGATAAGCTATTTCAAAAAATCGGTGATGACCTTTATTATATCGCTCAGAGGATTGTACATGCGCCTTGTCATCGGAACCGACGTTGTGAAAATCTTTCCGTAGCGTTTTTCAACTATCCTTCTGTCCAAAACAACCACGGCTCCCCTGTCATCGGATCTTCTTATAAGCCTGCCGAATCCCTGCCTGAATTTTATGACTGCCTGCGGCACGCTCAGCTCCATGAATGCAGATCCGCCTTTTTTTTCAACCGCTTCAGACCGTGCTGCAAACACAGGATCGTTCGGTACTGCAAACGGAAGCTTTACGACTATCACCTGGCTTAGGCTTTCTCCTGGAACGTCAACCCCTTCCCAGAAGCTGTCGGTTGCAAAAAGCACGCTGCCTTTGTTTTCCCTGAACCGTTCAAGCAGCCTGAATCTGTCGTCATCACCCTGCTTGTATACGTCTATTCCCTCTTTCAAAAGATTCGGGCAGACCGAATTGTATGCGTGGCGCAATGAATCATATGACGTGAATAGAACCAGCGTCCTTCCTCCTGCTGCAATGGTAAGGTCAAGCACGGCAGATTCGACGAAATCCTGATAGTTCATGGAATCCGGGAAAGGAGCGTCTTTTGGAACCGCAAAGAGCGCGTTGGTTCTGTATGGAAAAGGAGATTCAAAAACCTGTGCCGAAACCCTGTCCTCTTCCACGAACGAAACACCGGTACGGCGCATCCAATAGAAAAAAGAATCCCCTGTTCTGAGGGTTGCGCTTGTACATACGACCGAACTCATCGGCTCGAAAACTCCCATGTTCATAAGAGGTGCTATGTCAAGCGGCGTCTGCACGAACTGAACGTAAAAAGAAGGTTCATCTCCGGATTTTTTTGCCTGCATCCTTATTTTCTGCATCCAGAAAACAGTGTCATCATGCTCGTCCCATTCGCAGAAATTCTTGCAAAGAACCACAAGGTCATCAAGCCTTCCCAAGATCGCCCGGCATTCAAAATAAGACGGAACGTCCTTGTCATCATCGTCCACTCCGTCAAGCACTTCCCTGACCAAAGACGCGAATTCACCGAGTGAAATTTTAAGGCGTTCGATTGAGCCAAGCACCGGTTCAAGACCCGCCGCAGTCAATGCATGGAGCCTTGTGCTGAAATCGTTTCCCATGCAGTCCATGGCAATCTGGTCAAGCGCAAAAAGGCAGTCCTTTACCGAATTGAGCTTTGAAAGGGCTTGGTCGAAAACATCTTCCGACTTGGACACCGCGCTCACCTGAATCAAAAAGCCTGCCGCAGATCCCTTGTACGAGCGGAAAAGAAGGTTCAGCTGCTTAAGAACCTTGAACCTGCTGATTGTCTCGCTGAAAAAACTTGTCGCGCTGTCTTCTATTCCGTGCGCTTCGTCAAAAACTATCCTTCTATACGGCGGAAGAACGGCTGTGTCGTCATATCCTACTCCGTTCATGCGGCTTTCTATATCTGCAAAAAGAAGATGGTGGTTCACGACTATGATGTTTGCATCGCTAGCTTCTTTCCTTACTTTCATGACAAAGCATTTGTCCCTGTGCGGGCATCTTGCACCCATGCATGCATCGCTTTCCGAATTCACCCTTGTCCAGACGGAATCAGGAGGCATGAATGAAATGTCGGAGCGGCTTCCGGTGGATGTGTTTTCAGCCCATGAATCTATCCGCCCAAGGATTTCCTTGTCCGCAAAAAACATGTCTTCCTCGGCTTCTGCAACCGCATCATCAAGACGGCGCATGCACAGATAGTTCTGTCTACCTTTCAAAAGGACTGCCTTGACTTTCTGTCCGATTATTTTCGAAGCGGCAGGGATGTCCTTTTCCGCAAGCTGCTGCTGCAAATTGATCGTTCCGGTGGAAATGACGACCCTTTCATGGTTTTTTATTGCCCAGAGCATCGACGGAATCAGGTATGCATAGCTTTTTCCGACTCCGGTTCCAGCCTCGAACACACCGATTTTTCCTCCGTTGAATGCATTCACTATGTTTTTCAAAAGCTCTATCTGGCTCGGGCGCTCTTCATACATAGGGCTTTTTTTTGCAAGCGGGCCTTCGGATGAAAGATAGAATGCGGCTTCACTGTCATCAAGCGGAGAAAGCACTTTGGGCTGTACAGGCTCCACTATCACATACACGTCAGAAACCTGGTTGTCCACGATGTATGATCCTATCCCCATCTCCATGTAACGTCCAGCAACGTCAAGGTCTGCACTGCTCGGCTCAAGTTTTCCCGACGGATGATTGTGTATTACAACATGCCCTGCACCAGTCTGGTCTTCGTCAACCTCACGGCGCGCAAGATTGTCATTCACAAGAACCATGCCTGAATTTCCCCGTGATCCTGTTTTTATGCTGATTACACGGGAATCCGCATTTATTGAGCCTATCCAAAAAACTTCGTTTCCCCCGGCTTCGGCAATATCGCGCTGCATGGCCGTTATGATCGATTGTGAAAACCTTTTGTGAATGTCCATAGCCTACATTCTATAAATTTTAGCG
>JAFPKH010000280.1:0-2546 GCA_017424825.1 Treponema sp.
ATTTCTATACGGAGAAATAGCGACCCCACCCCAACCCTCCCAAGGGGAGGGAGGTCGTTGATGGTTGAAGGTTGAAGGAATTTTGTCAGACATTTTGGTAGTCGGGGATGTCTTCCAAGAATACATATTTTTGATGTTCGTAATCCATTTGGCAAACATAGTGGTTGATGCCGTTGGAGACAATCAGATAATCGACTTTCAACAGTAGGTTATAGACGCTGATCTGGTCGAACACCTTCTGTGTAATAGCAATGTTTGGAGCCTTGTATTCGACAATCATGCGAGGCTGTAACTGTTGGTTGTACAATACGGTGTCGGCACGTAATACTTTATTGCCAACCTGCAGCTTCACCTCGTTGGCGAGAAGGGTAGCAGGGTAGTGCTTGTGGTCGATGAGATAGTGTACAAAATGCTGGCGCACCCATTCCTCTGGGGTCAGCGCAACGTATTTCCGACGGAGCATGTCGAAAATCATGCGCTTTCCTTCTGATTCGCGTATCTTGATTTCGTATGGCGGCAGGTTTAAGGGCGTCATTTTAAAACTTTCTGTCCTCGAAATGAGATTTCTTGGAACTATCGGCTGATAATTCGAGAATTTTGTCTAAATTTGCATGCAAAAGTAACACAAATTTCCGAAAGTGGCAACAAAAGGAGCAACATTTCAAGCAATTATGGCCGATTTGAAGGCACGCAAGTTTTCACCTATTTATATATTAATGGGTGAGGAAGCGTATTATATCGACCAGATTGCGGACTATATTGCTGAAAATGTGCTGTCACCAGAGGAGCGAGACTTCAACCAGACGATTGTTTTTGGTGCCGATACAACAGCTGTTCAGGTGGCTGATATGGCGCGCAGATACCCCATGATGGCCGAATATCAGGTAGTTATCGTGAAAGAAGCGCAGAATATCCGCTCGTTGGATGCGCTGGAAAAGTACCTGAAAGCGCCCGTCGAATCAACCATCTTGGTGTGGTGCCATAAAAACGGCAAAATTGACGGTCGAAAAGCGGTTGTTTCATTGGCTGCATCTGTGGGCGTCGTGTTTGAAAGCAAGAAGATGCGCGAATTTGAGTTGCCTAATTTCATCGAAAACTACCTGAAACAGCACCAGGCAACGATTGATCAGAAGGCTTCACAGATGATTGCCGACCATATTGGCTCTGATTTGAGCCGACTGACTTCGGAACTGGATAAGGTGCTTGTTTCGTTTGCTGGAAAGACGGATAGGAGAGTGACGCCAGAGATTGTGGAGGAACAAATTGGCGTGAGCAAAGACTTCAATCCATTTGAACTCAAAAACGCAATTGTGAGCAAAAATGTGTTCAAAGCAAACCAGATAGTGAAATATTTTGACAGCAACCCCAAAGCCGGTTCTATCTATGCTTTACTCCCGATGCTCTTCACTTTCTTCCAAAATCTGATGATTGCCCATTATGCGCCCCAAAAACGGAACGAAAATGACATTGCTGACGCGCTGGATCTCAAGTCTGCATGGGGTGCAAAAGACTATTTGACGGGTATGAGATACTATTCTCCCAGGAAAACGCTCGATATCATCTCCAAGATCCGTGAAATTGACGCAAAAAGCAAAGGATTGGATAATCCGAACACCAGCGCAGGCGATCTGATGAAAGAACTCATCTTTTTTATCTTGCATTAGAATTCTGACACTCCAGAAAAATAATCACCCGTTTCCGACTCCTTTACTCATCGTTTGGATTGTTTTTCTTTCCTGAGAAAGCTCAAAAAACCTCCCCAAAAGTGCCAAAATAGCCCTATTTTTGTCTAGAATTGATTTTTTTCCGTACACGATTTTTTGCCCTAAAGTGCTGTGACAGTGGGGGATTAGCTCAAAATAAGGCCTTCAAAACTTCAATATTTTTAAGCATTCCATCGCTTGTTCAGAAATACTTCAAATACGCGCGAATTTCGAAATTTCAGCGAAAGCAGATTTATTATTCACAATTGTTTGCGTTTTAGAAAGCTAAACGAAAGGGACAAATACACAAAACAAAATCAATTATTCATCATTTAAAAGCACAAACTTTAATACTTAAAACTGAATAGCATAAAGCCGAATATACATTCACAAATTTAAAACAACAGCCCGCCAGCACGCGATGCATATTTATACACCCCGGCATTTAAACTTGTAACGCGCTAATAATTAGCAAAATAGAAAAAAATCATGTTGTATTATTGCAAATATTGACACCCTGTGTAACTGCAAACTGCATATTTCTTACCAAAAGACTCCCCGTTGTACGTAACAGTCTGATAATACTCAGATTTTTATGTAAAATGGTTCGATATTTACTGATTTAGGGTTTTGCATTCTAAATTCATCTTTTCGTTTTCAAACATGAATCTTCAAGTTTTAGAATTTTGAACTTTAAACTTTTGGTTTGCGAATATTAGATTTTAATCGTAAAATTCTCCTTTAGAAATTTGTATAGTTTATTTTTTTGCTTTACCTTTGTAAAATCTTAGAAAAGTGACCATTTTACCCTTTTTCGGGACTTGGCATGCAGAAATACCCCTC
>JAFPKH010000281.1:0-3636 GCA_017424825.1 Treponema sp.
ACGACCAGCACGGTGATTTCAAGAAAAACAAGCTTCTTCGCAGGGTCGGAATCAAAAAACTGTGCCTCGCCGCATTTCGCCTGACCATTCCTGTTGACGGTAAGGAAAGGGTGTTTGAAATCCCGCTTCCCGAACATATCCAGAAGGCTTCGTCGCTGATTGAAAACCTTTAGCAAATCTTTATTTATGGGAGTGAATGTATGTTAAAAAGAAAAGTGTACGTAAGGTTTATGATTATGCTGATATTTTTTTCCATATCCGTTTTTGCATATTCTGCCGAGCCTGCGGGAATTGAAATATTTAGAAAAAGCTATCCCGACATTAAGTTTGAATGTGTGTATGATAATTCCGTCTATGATTACTTGATTACGATTACCGTTGGAAAAAGAGTCGAAAAACTATACTGGCAGGGCGGCAAGTTTTTGCCAAAATCGGAATTGCTGAACGCAAGAAATTTTGCTCCCGTGTTTTATGAATATAGTTTTGAAATCCTGGACCCGGCCAATTTTACAAAGGAGTATATTGAAGAGCTGAAAGCCATGTCATCACCGGATAGCCGTCAGAATGGACCTGTTTCCGCAACTTATATTTACGATGTAATCTATGAGTCCGACACCCGTAAAAATGTTGAAAAGCACATCACAAAGACGACTTTTTTTGGAAAGGCATCTTACGTGCATGACAGAATTGTGCAGCCCCTAAAAAATGTTGAGAAAAAGATAAAGGCCCTTGTGGGAGTTGACAAGGAAGTGGCCGATTTTGTCAACAATCTTGATTCCGCGGGTTCGTACAACTGGAGGACAATTGCGGATTCCGGTCGAAGGTCTTTCCATAGCATGGGTGTCGCGGTGGATGTTCTGCCGATTGGATGGGAGAAAAAGAATTTATATTGGTCGTGGAGAAGGGACATAGATCCTGACTGGATGTTGCTGCCCCTGAAAAACAGATGGATTGCACCGGATGCCGTAATCAAAATATTTGAGAGCGAGGGATTTATATACGGTGGGAAATGGGATCTCTGGGATAATATGCATTTTGAATATCGCCCCGAACTGATTTTGTATACTAGGAAACTTCAGGAAAATAGGGAAACCATAAAGCGGCTTGAGGAAGAAAAGGCAGCAGAAGAAAAGCGACTCGAAAAAGAAAGAAAGGCCGCAGAAGAAAAACGGCGCGAAGAAGAGAAGAGGGCTGCGGAAGCAAAACGGCTTGAGGAAGAAAGAAGGGCCGCCGAAGAAAAACGGCTCGAAGAAGAGAGAAAGGCCGCGGAAGAAAAGCGTCTTGAGGAAGAGAGAAAGGCCGCTGAAAAAATTGCCGAGTCCGAGCTTTGGGAAAAGGTTGAAGATGAAATCACCGATTTTGAATCATACGAAATCGAAAGTGCGGATGAGGATGTTTTGGAAGAAATAGAAGGCTATGAAATTTTTGATGGAAGATATTATGAAAAAATAATTGATGAAGAACTTCCCGAGCTTTAACTGTGTTTCCATTCTTGACCAGTACATGCAAAATGGTGTAAAAATATTGAACTAATTGCATGTACTGCGTTTTTGTGCGGACATGTGCCATTTAAAATCATTTTCAATCCTCGGGAGAAAAAAATGTTTAAGCCAGAACTGATTTCCACTTTCAAGAACTACAGTGGAAAGAAATTCGTTTCCGATTTGATTGCCGGTGTAATCGTCGGTATAGTTGCGCTTCCTTTGGCCATTGCTTTCGGTATTGCAAGCGGCGTGGGACCGTCTGAAGGCATCTTTACTGCCATAATCGCAGGCCTCATAATTTCGGTGCTCGGAGGTTCCAAGGTTCAGATTGGCGGACCGACCGGTGCTTTCGTCGTAATCGTCTACGGTGTAATCCAGAAGTTCGGGCTTCCGGGGCTTGCCACTGCAACGATAATGGCCGGAGTCATACTGATTCTGATGGGAGTCCTTAAGCTCGGCGGACTTGTTAAATTCATTCCATATACAATCATCACGGGATTTACCGCAGGCATTGCCGTCACAATCCTTACCGGTCAGATAGGCGATTTCTTTGGCCTTACTACAGGACCCATGCCGGGTGACTTCATCGGTAAGATTACGACATATGCAAAATCATTCCACACGATCAACTGGTGGTCTTTCGGAATGTCAGCCGTATGCCTTGCCGTGATTTTCCTCTGGGCTAAGGTTCCTGTGGTTGGAAAAAAGGTCCCTGGCTCCCTGATTGTCATAATCCTTGCGACCATAGTCTGCACCGCATTCAAGCTTCCCGTTGATACAATCGGCGACCGCTACGAGATTCCGACCATGCTTCCTGCTCCAAAGCTTCCTGATTTCAGCCTTGGCACCATAAAGGAACTTTTCCCGACTGCGGCATCCATTGCCGTGCTTGCTGCAATCGAGTCGCTTCTTTCTGCAGTTGTTGCCGACGGTATGATCGGTGCAAAGCATAATTCCGACACCGAGCTTATAGCACAGGGTGTTGCCAACATCGTGACTCCTCTTTTCGGTGGAATTCCTGCAACAGGTGCAATAGCAAGGACTGCAACCAACGTGAAAAACGGCGGACGCTCTCCGGTCGCTGGAATAGTCCATGCGGTGACTCTTCTTCTGATTCTCCTTTTCCTTGGGAAGCTCGTTAAGTTCATCCCTATGCCGGCACTTGCTGCAGTATTGGTTTCCGTTGCGTGGAACATGGCTGGGTTCAAGGATATAGCCGCCCTTATGAAGGGTCAGAAATCAGATGCTTTCGTACTCATTATGACTTTCGGTCTTACGGTGTTCGTTGATTTGACCGTTGCAATCGGCGTGGGACTTTTGCTTGCAGCATTTTTCTTCATTCAGAAAATGGCAATGCTCTCCGATGTGCATCAGTATGAAAACGGCGAGGACCCTGAAGCTTCAAAGGACATGCCCGAAGAAAAACTGGACGTTCCGAACGGTGTTCTCATCTACGAAGTCGAGGGACCCCTTTTCTTTGCTACGGTCAGAAAATTTGAAGTTGCCGTTGACCGCTCCGGTGCAGATTTCAAGGCAATGATTATCCGCATGAGGAACACGACCTATCTTGATGCGGGAGGAATAAAGGCTTTGAGGCAGCTCCAGAACGCATGTAAAAAAAGAAAGGTCTCAATCATCCTTAGCGGCGTGCATGACCAGCCGTTGAAGCTTTTGAAAAAATCCGGCATGACTGAATCTCTCGGTGAAGAAAACGTCTGCGTTGACATCTATGCGGCATTGGACAGGGCAAGGGGACTTCTCGGAGTTTCAAAACTGGCCGAATCAAACTGAGACCGATTTTTATGACCGTAAACCTTTCGCGCGGGAGCGTGATTAAGAACATTGTCTTTTTCTCGCTTCCGTTCCTTCTTTCGTATTTTCTCCAGACACTCTACGGAATGGCTGACCTTTTCATTGCGGGGCAGTTCAACGGTTCCGACATAATTTCCGCAGTGTCAATCGGAAGCCAGGTCATGCACATGCTTACCGTGGTGATTGTGGGGCTTGCCATGGGAACTACGGTCTTGGTCGGTCGCGGAGTAGGAGCGGGGGATAGCCGTGCGGTTTCAAAGACAGTCGGAAACACAGTGGTGATTTTTTCAATCCTTGCGCTGATTCTTTCATCCGTGCTTCTGATTTTCGTTCCGTCAAT
>JAFPKH010000282.1:0-8201 GCA_017424825.1 Treponema sp.
ATTTAAATTGTTAATAAATTATGTTGTCTTAATTTTTGAAATTTATTGTAATGAACATCGATAGTTGAATTAAGTGATGTACTAAGCGTGTTGAAATGATTTGGTACATTGCATGTGGTGTTTTCGAATTCGCTCAATTACAGCAGCCTATATTTAGCTGTTGTAATATGCGGCCAAATACTGCAATCTTGAAAAATAGAAATCTGGCTTAAATCTTACCATTGATTTGTTGTTGAAGTTACGTTGTTATGATTATGTGAGATAGGGTAACTAATGTTTCACATGAAACATTTTTCAGAAACGTTATATTTCTTATGGATCAATGGGCGGATGTATATAATATAAAATCTGGTTTATTGCTAATTATAAGAATGCTTGTACTTTATGTATGTTCGTGCATTTTGTAATTGTACTTGAAATTTATTCGAGCGGAGGGTTTAATACCCCGCCCTTCTGGGGCGAAACAAGGGGTATTAAATCCGACTGCAATACCTTATGAGAACACCATACCCCGTTGCTCTGCGGCGGGGTTGGTGATTGTAGCATCGATCTAGGTACAGTTTTTATTATTTACAATTATGTGTATTAAATTGTTTACTAACTCATGTTCATTAAAATGTTTTACGTGAAACATAAAATTATTAGATTCAATGCTGAGCCTCGGGATGCAATTGAAACCCTGTAATGCCAGAGTGTACTTAATTAAATGTTGTGTTTATTTAAAAAAAATTACTATGTCTGGGGATAAATTGGACTGCCTGTGGAAAACTTTTGGAAAACCACGAGTTTTTTTGATGATGATTGTTTAGAAATTTGTAATTGTATATTTTATATGAATTTACAAATTTTGAGCGAATTCCCAAATTGGTTGCAGGCTGTGGAAAACTTGGGGAAAAATTTGAAGTGTTGTTTCATGTGAAACATGTTTTATCCATAATTCCAAGTTTTTGGGAGTAGCTGAAATCACTTGGTGGATGGAACACAAATTGGTCATTAAATGAAGTCAAAACAGGTTATTGAGCGTAGCCGAAATAAAAAAAAAGATGTTTCATGTGAAACATCTTCTTTTGTTTTATCCGTTGTTGCTTATCAGATTTCCAGGACTAAGACTTTTGAACCCCTCTGCGGAGTCCATTTCTTTTTGCGTTCTTCTGGTAATAAATCTACAGAACATGGAGTAAAGCCCATGTGTTCAAACCAATCTGATGTTTGCGTAGTCAAAACAAATACTCTTTTTGCATTTTCTTTCTTTGCTTTTTCAATTAGATATGATACAAGTTTCGGACCAATTCCCATGCTTGAACAAGTTGGATCTACTGCAACTCCGGCAATCTCTCTGTCGCCGTTTGGATATGGGACAAGTGCAGCCGTGGCTTTGATTATTCCGTCTATTGCGTAAACTATATAATGCTTGTATTCCTCATGAAACGTTTTCTTTGAGCGCGGAAGTAAAATCCCGGAATCAATAAAAGGTTTCATTATTCCCAAAACAAAAGGAATGTCTTCTATTTCCATATCCCTTATATTGCCGTAGCTGTTGCTATAAATCATTGTGCCGGAACCCAAGTTGCTGAATATTTCACATGGAACAGTTCCGTCAATAAGTCCGTTAAGAATGTGAACGCGGTCAACACCGGAAGCACAAGCTTTTTTTGCAAGATTCAAAAGGAAGAAAATCTTTTCACGTGAAACCTTGTTTATGTCATTATTTTCTACTTCCAACCGATTGTTAGTATCCGAAAATTCTTCCGACTGATTGTAAGTTTGCAGATTTTCGTTCGCTTTTAAGAAATCATCGACTTCTTTCAGATTCATGGCAGGTACAGTTTTATCTGACACCCCAATGTTTGCTGGAATATTGAATGTAGTGGATGTAATGTCTGCACCGGGAACAAGGAAAAATAATTTGTCTGCTTTCAAGTGTGAGCTTATCTGTTCTGCAAGCTGCATGGATGAAATGTTGTAAGGCTTTCCGGTCAAGCTCCAACCGATGCATGGGAAAATCGGGATGAAATTATTGTCCAAAACAGTTCTTATGGAATCAATTTCCAGTTTGTCGATTTCGCCTGTCGTTCCATAATCAAATCCATTGATAACGCCTTTTCCTCTGGCTCTTACCCAGTTTCCTATAACGGCAGTTTTCTTTTCACCTGCAAAAGCTGTCATAATCTGGTTGGAAACGTCGAATGCGGCCATTTTTATAAGAGGCATTGCTTCAGGTTCTGTGATTCTAAAATGGTTGTTGAATTTCCATGAAAATCCGGCGTTTTTCAAAACTTCGTCAATCTTGTTGCTTGCCCCAGGAACCAAAATCAGCTTCAGCCCGGCATCGTGGATAAAACAAAGATCCTTGATGTGGTTGATAAAAAACGGTGAATCAATCAGCGAGTTGTCAATATAAACAACGACCGTTGCATTTTTGAATTTCTGGATGTAACGGATGACATCCCTTATGAGTTCTGCTTTTTCGTGAATTATAAATGATTTGTCCATAGTCAAAGTATTATGGAGTGTAGAAAAAAATTCAAGGGAAAAATTAATTGACCAGGTTTTAAGTTTTCAAGATTTAATTGCCGCTTTGTTCAATACCGTGACTTGAATTATTCATTGAAAAAACACATCCGCAATAATCCTGGCGGTAAAGATTGTATTCCTTGCTTAACTGAGTGCTGCGTAAAAATCCGCCTTTTTTCTTGAAGTCAGCCGGGAGATAATTTGTGTCAGTCGATACAAATGTATAGCCTATTGTGTTTATCTTTTCTGCATCCTTGTACGGGCTGATTGAAAGCGTTGTCGTAAAATAATCGAAATGATTTGCCTTTGCGTATTCAAAAGATTTTTCAAGCCGGAGCAAATAGCACCTGCGGCACCGTTCTCCTTTTTCCGGCTCTGTCTTTAATTCAGGATTATTTTCAACATCGACAGCTTTGTAAAATTCCTGCGGATTATAATCAGCTTCAACCAGCTTTACTTTGTTTTCAACCGCTTGGGGAAAACGCGGTAGAAAATCTTTCAGCTCATTCAGCCGCCTTTCATATTCTGCCGGTGGATAAATGTTGGGATTGTAATAGTAGATTGTTATGTCAAAAAAATTTGAAAGATACTCAATCACGTATGAAGAGCATGGACCGCAGCAGGCATGTAAAAGAAGGCTCGGTTTTTTGTCCGTGCTGATTTTTGAGATTATTTTATCAAGCTCTTTTTGGTAATTGATTTTTCCTTCCATAAAATAAAAGATATCAAAGCCTTTTGTAAAAGTCCATTACATGATAATGTAAATCTATGAAACAAGAAGAATTCCGTGATGCTGTTTTAACCCGCCGTGATTTTGATTTTGTTTATAACAACCGGCGTTTCATTATAAATACAAAACAAATGCCGGACGGCTCCCTGAACATTTCATTCGGGGAAGAATATACCGTTCCGGTTTTGTTTGATTCTTTTACTCATCTGATGGCAGATGCAAAAATTGATTTTAAATACCTGCGTGAAGTTTTGGTTGATATAAAATAGGGAACCTACTCAAACTGTACCACTGCCTTTGTGTCACCATTCAGGTCATGGATACAGATTATTTTTTTGTCACCCATACAGGCATATTTTCCGATGATTTCTTGGTTGTCCGTTATGGCCGTCTTATATGTGATCCTAAGTTTTTTGAATGCATTTTTTTGGTAAACTTCATTTGGAAGAGATTCCAATGCATAATCAAGATATGTAAGATTGTGCACATGGTTGTTGAAATCAAAATCACTCCGCCTTATCATTATCTTTTTTTCTGCTTCAAAATTTTCCGGAATCTGGATTTTGGGAAGCTTTGAATCTTCGAAAATTGTTTTGTTTTCCGGCTTGTATTTTTCCAGAAGCCCGCTTTCAATTTTACAAAGTCTTTGTGATTCCAAATCAAAAAGCACCCATTTCGATATTCCTTTTACGCAGAGCTGATTGTTTTTATACAGGGCAAAATCTCTTGTTGCGGTAAGAGGCATCTTCAGTTCTTCTGACCATGTTTCAACTTTTATACTGTCACCATAAGACGGGTACTCTTCGGCTTCTATCTGCCAGTCTGTCAAAACCCATGCCTTGGAGCTGCCGTCATATTTGAACACGCTGTCCCCTGCCATGTCTGAGTGGCGGTTTCCGATGTTTTCAAAAATCCTCAGGACACCAAAAAGGCTCAGTTTTCCATCCTTGCCAAAATCTTCAATTACGCTTTTGTAATCTTCTGTGAAAATCATTTTTCTCCCCAAATTAACGGTCGTTAGGAATACTTTGCTTACACCTATATTTCCATGTAATAGTTTTCCCACCAATGTTTCATCGACATTGTATTTTTTGCACCGTTGAATTCTTCAGGATAGTGGACTTTTATCCATGCAATCAGATAGCTGGTACGGGTTGCTGAAATGGCATCTGCTTTCAAATAACAGAAGGTTGAAGTCATCGCGATTCTGTTGAACAGCTTTTCCGCCGTGTCCTGATCAAACCCGTTTTCGATTATTTTTGCAATGAAATCAGCACGCAGGGATTCATAAGATACGTTCTGCTTGTTCATGATGTGCCGGAGCTTGTTCACTTCACCGAGAGATTTTCCTGAAAGCTGCTGCAGACAGTACATCATCTGTTCCTGATAGATTACAAGCCCGTAAGTTTCTTTGAGTATGTTTTTAAGGCTCAAATCCGGGTATTCAATCAGGCTTGGGTTCTCTTTTCTATTAATATAGTTTCTGATTTGGTTTGACTGTCCTGGTCTGTTCATTGTGTACAAAGCAGTTAGCTCGTCAAAATTATTGGGCTTCAGATTTTGCAGGATTTCCCGTGTTTCTGCATTTTTGAACCCAGGAATATCTTCCGTTTCGCCGGATGAAAAAAACTGATATGTCTGATCGTCATAAAGCGGAATCTGGTTGATGTTGAATTTATCTCCCGGATGATTTTTGATGATCATGTCCTCGCATTTTCTGATGAACGTTTCAGTAAGCGAATCAATGAAATCAAAAGTATAAAGACCGCACTCTGGAAGATGATCAACTGTGTACTGGGTGACAAGCTCTTCGGTTTTCGGGTCGGAACATACCGGTATTATGGTGCTCAGATCATTTTTTGAAATGACGATTCCTGAGCGGTGCATGGAAAATCTTGAAATGCATCCTTCCAGCTTGAATGCTGTACTGAACAGTTTTGTGTAGCGCGGATCATTTCTGTATGGAATCAGCTGACCGTTGTCCTGAGTGAATTCTGTCGGTTCGGTAAATGCATCTTTCAGGCGGTAGAATTTTCCCTTTGGAAGCTTTGACGTAAGTTCCTGTATTTCTTTCGGATCTATTCCGATGGCATGTCCGATATCTTCCAGCAGGGTTTTCAGATTTTCGCCCTTGTAATTTTTGACGGACATTATGTTTGCAACTTTTTTTTCGCCGTAAAGTGCTTTTATGTGCTGCATCAGACGGACAATCTTTTCAGAACCGAATTCAATGTCTATGTCGGGAAGTGAAGTGGTATCCTCGTTTATGAATCTTTCAAACGGAAGATCGTATTTAAGCGGATCTATGTCAGTGATTTCCAATGCATATGCGATGATAGATTCAGTGATGCTGCCTTTTCCGAATCCTGTTATGATGTCCTGTTCTTTTGCCCAGTTCACGTATTCCCAAATCATAAGGAGGAAATTCGTAAAGTCTTTTTTGTAGATTAAATCAAGCTCTGCATCAGCACGTTCACGGATTTTGTCGGAAATATACTTGTAGCGGTTTTTCAAGCCTGCGTTGACAAGCCTTCTCATCAATTCCTGCTGATTTTCTTTTTGTGTCGGGTATATACAAAAATCTTGCGGTGGAACGATTTGCGGCAAATAATCTTTCAGCTCGGTTTTTGGCACTGTCGGAATATGCAGGTTGCATTTTGCGGCAATAATGGCGGCATTGTTGTATGCTTCCGAATATGACGGAAAATATTCCTTCATCTGCTGCTCGGATTTCAGATACCATTCGTGGTTTGCCGGTTCTCCGTTATAAGGTGTTCTTGAGCGTATTGATTTCAGAATTTCGTTGGAATCAGCGTCTTTTTTGTTGCAATAGTTCACTTCGTTGGTCAGAACAGTCGGAATATGCAGGTTTCTGCTGATTTGTTCCAGATGATTTATGACGCTTGTTTCTTCCGCAAGGCCATGGTTCTGCAGCTCGATGTAAAAATTTTCCCGGAAGATTTTTCTAAGTTGAACGGCTCTTTGTTCTGCATCCTGGATTTTTCCTTGCAGAATCAGATTGTGGAAAGCACCTTTTTTACCGCCGCTCAGACAAATAAGGCCTTCGCTGTAATCTTTCAAATCTTCGATGGGAACGAAATGCTTTCTTGCAGTGAATTTTTTAGAATATGTGATGCCTGAAAGCTTGCACAGGTTTTTATATCCGGTCAAGTCTTTGCACAAAAGAACCAGGTTGAAAAAATCTTCTTCATCACAAACGACAATGTCTTCTCCTATAACCGGATTTATACCGTTTGCCCGGCAGATTTTCTCAAAATTGACCGCACCGATTAAATTGTTTGTATCTGTGAGAGCCAGTGCCTTCATGTTGAGCGATTTTGCTTTTGCAACCAAAGAGTACAAGCTTGAACTACCGGTTTTAAGGGAATAATCAGAATGAACGTGAAGATGGACGAAAGTTGAAACAGGTATATTTGGGGTTGGAAAAACTCTGATTTCAGCCATAATATAAAAAAATTCCCCTCCAGAAGATTTTGTCTAGCAAAGAATTATATCACAAAATCTCTGATTTGTTAGGGGAAACTTTAAATAAAACAGAAATTTTTTCGTAAAATCTGCCTTATTTCAAGAATTTTCCATATGATAAGTGTAAAGCACTGGTTTTATGCGTCTTTAAGAGTGTTTTAATATTCTGTAATATCAGTTTCCGCAAACAAGCCGAACCCATTCCGTACGACGTGTGACTCCGCATTTTTCGTAGATGTGCTGAATATGGGTGGCCACGGTGCTTGTGGAAATAAAAAGCTTTGATGCGATTTCCTTGTTGCTTTTACCAGAGAACAGGAGTTCTGAGATTTCAATTTCGCGGACAGAAAGCTTAAATGTTTGGTATAAAAGACTGCGGGCCTGTGCATCGTTCCCTTTTGATTTTGACTCCATAGTTAAGCCGTCCGTAATGAATGAATTGCCAAGAGATGTGTTTGTATCTAATCTAGCTTTGAGAAGATTTTTCATTGCACTGTCGTCTTCGTCAGAAAAAATTTGTTCATTCGTAATTTGATTCTCAGAAGTTGATTCTAAATCAGCTTCTTTTGGCTGGAATATTTTTGCGTTTATTGATTCGACAGAATTTTCTTTTTTGCTTATGCTTAGATTTCCTCCATAAAGATTGCAGATTCTGCGAACGAGGTTGAAAGCGATGTCTGTTTCTTCGTTTGCAGTGGCAGAACTTTTTATTCGGTACAGAAGGCTTTTTTCTTCATCGTTCCATCCAATTATTATTTTTATTTTTGAATTTTTCGGTGAAAAACTTGTCACATGGTGAAGTAGATTTGTGAAAAATGTTTCCAGAAAAAGAGGAAAAATCATTATGGAATCATCGTCTTCTGCCGCTATCTTGGTTTCTATATCCAGATTTTTTTCTTGTATGACTGGAATGAAATTTTTCATGCATGAGTTAAAGGTCTGAACTATTTTCATTTTTCTGCACATCTTTACGACCTCCGTAATGTCCTGCTCCTGTTCGGCAATGCTGTTTACAATCAACGTAAGCTGTTCGATCCTGTGACAGTTTCCGTAGAGTGCCGTCATGTATGGAGTGATAGAGGCATCCTTTGTCAGCGACTGCATTGTTGAAAGACAGTTTTTCATCAGTGAGACTGGTGCAAGAAATTCAAGGCTTGATGTTTTTAAAAAGTTCAGCTGCTCTTTATCCTGAAGAAACTTTTTTGACTGCACTGCAAGATTCCGCAGCATAGTTTCTGAATAAATTACAAGCGTTGCGATAATGCAGATGCTGTAGCCAAAATAATAGTCGTTGTCGAAAATGTCTGTACCTATTGGAAAATCAGCGTAAAGCCGAATTAAATGCAGGGATTGGCGAATGACAACAAACAAAAGTAGTGGAATCCATCCGCTGCTCAGCGTAAGAAGATGGTGCTTTGAAGTCTTCAATAAAACTATGTTCTGTATAGAAACAAAAATGCATCCCAAAATC
>JAFPKH010000283.1:0-3404 GCA_017424825.1 Treponema sp.
GGACTCAGCATCATTTTAACCAAATGTGCGGAACGGCATCTTTTGTTGAACATGCTGAGTCCCTGCGCATGAGCGGGTCATATTTGACTACTGCAGAAAAGCAAAATATAATGGTACAAAAGGAGCTTTATTTGAAAAGGATATTTTTTGTTCTTGCCGCCGCATCAGCACTTGCCGCATTTTCATGTGCCACAAACAAGGCAGTGCAGAAGGTTCCGGATGCAGGAAAAACGGAGAAAAAAGAGACGAAAGCCGCTGAAGAACCCGCTGACCCTCGTGCACCGCAGATTCTGGACATGGGATTTTCCGACAACATCGGCAAAGCGTCAAAAAACGCCGCATCTTTCAAATCCGGGGGAACGGCCGTCCTGTACATGAAGCTCAGGGATTCTGAATGGGATTTGTCAAAAGTCACGGTCACTGCAGAATCAAAGGACAAAAAAGCAAGCCCGATAACCATAGAATTCGATTATCAATATGAAGAGGAATTCGTATTTGCAGAAAAACTTGACGTACCCGTCGAAAAAGGAATATGGACGTTCACCGCAACCGCATTCGACCATCAGGGACGCAAAAGCAAAAGCCGCTCGGCATCAATAACGGTCGAATAAGATTGTGCAACGGAAATCTATGCCAAAAAAGCACCCTGCATGAGGCCTTCAAACTTGCAGAGTTTTCCGCTCGCCTCAAGTATGTCCTTGTAAACCCCGGCTCCGGTAAACGCAAAGACCGCATCTCCCATAAGCTCGGCATCGTGGCACACAGGGATGTTCGCTTTCATGCCCGTAACGTCGCACTTCATCTTTATCCATTCCTGGTTTCCGGCCTGACCGCCTGCAATCGTGAATTCATCCGGGAAAACGGTTGACGTTCCTGCCACAGCTTTTTCAAGCACTTTCAGACCGTCGCGGATTTTCATGGCTATTTCGAGCATCATGTATTTTCCCTGATCATAGATTGCATCCATGCCGTCGTTGAAAATGGTTTCATGCACCGCTTCATCATAGCTCATGCCGCGCCCTTCATGTTCTTCAAGACGCTTTTTGTATTCTGAAAATTTGATTCCGGTATCAGGAAGAAGAATGCTTGCGTTCCAAAGCCCCGGAATGATTGAAGGCAGGGTCCTTATTCCCGGAGCCTCTATCTTTTCTGCAGTGCAAAGATTAAGCCCCTCGCTTGAACCAGCACGGTCACAGAGCTTTCCGGGTGAAAGAGTTCCGGTTCCGACCAAGGCAGCCACAAAATCAGGTGCACCGCAAAATACAGGAAGCCCCTGAACTATGCCGTTTTCCTGATGCGCAAAAAATTCAGCGATATCCGCTGTCAAAGTGCCGGCAGAGCTTGACGGAGCCGTAAAATCAGGAAGCTTTTGAAAACCGGAGTCCAATCCTGCTTCAGAGAGAGAACCTTTTGTCCAATATGCCTCTTCGAATCTTTTTTCAGGAAGGATTGTAAGGGCTTTTCCGGTCAAAAGATAAATCAGATATTCAGGCCCCGAAAAAACACGGGCAGAACTTTTCCATGCATCCGGGAACATTTTGCTGAACGGATACAGCCTCGGCACAAAAAGGGATGCGGACGTAAAAGCCCTTGTGCAGTCAGGCGGGACAGGAGCATTCCACAAAAGGGTTTCCCCTCCTTCACCGACCAATGTAGGACCGTTTCCGCTTATGGCGATGCAGTCCACCCTGCATTCTTTTTCCGAAGCAAATATCTCGTCCATGGCAGATTTCATTGCTTTGAGCCAGACCGAAGACTCTTCATGAGGTTCGGTCTTTTCAAAAATCTGCCTGCTGTATGAAACGACATTTCCCTGCGAATCAATAACCGCAGTTTTCAAGGATGAAGTTCCGATGTCAGCGCAAAAAACATTGTTCATATCAAATTCCCGGATGTCAAAAAATCATGCAATAGGATCGCAGTTGTTCGTTGACTTTCCTTTCGGGTCAAGCGGATCTGCAACCTGTGCGTCCTTTGTTTCCGCAGGCTTGCTTGATTTTATCATCTTGTCGATTATGGAACGGTTGTCCAGCAAATCAGAAAGCGACTGACCGTGGTGCAGCCTTGTGATTACGTTTGCAAAAAGTCCGCTTACGTTCGTGCTGATGTACCACTCTTTTTTACAAAGCTCTTCGTGGTAAACGGCATTGGTTCCGATGATCCTGTAGAAAAGCCCCTTCTGGTAAGCTTCGTCAAAAAGCTGTATTGCATTTCCTGTAAAGAACGGAAGGCTGATTGCCGCAATGACCTTTGTGGCTCCCTGATCGTGGAGGAATCCCATGGCCTTGAGCAACGTACCGCCGGTTCCGAGCATGTCATCCGCAAGGAACGCAACCTTTCCCTTAACGTCACCCAAAAGCTTGATGCTCTTGATGTTGGTGTTCTTTGCATCCTGGGTTACTACGGAATAATCCCTTTCCTTATAAATCATCGCGAGAGGCTTTTTAAGACCGGTTGCATAGAATTTGTTCCTGTCGATTGCACCAGTGTCCGGGCTTACTACGACCAGATCCTCTTTCGTAAGGTCGATTACGCGTGAAAGCTCCCTGATGATCTGATATGAAGCGTGCAGGTTCTCGCAGTGCGTGTGGCTGAACGCATTGATTATTTCGCGTGAATGGAGATCAAGAGTTATGATTCTCTTGACTTCCATGTTTTCATATATGTGACCGAGCAGTGCGGCAGTAAGACCTTCCCTTCCCTTTTTCTTGTGCTGGCGGCTGTAAGGATAAACAGGAAGAACCAAAGTTATCTCCCTTGCACCTGCCTGACGAACCGCATCGATTGCCACGAGAAGGCACATTACGTGGTCGTTCACGCTGAGCGAAAGCTTGTTCTTTCCGTCATTAAGGGAAATCAGCTCATGATTCTCAACGTCCTGGAAAATGAAAACATCCTTTCCGCGGATACACTCATTCAGCTCGCACTTGAACTCTCCGTTGGCAAAAAAAGTAAAGCGCGTGTCCAGCTTGAACTGAGGCGCACGGTACTTGTCAACCATTCCGCGGATGCACAGGTCGCTTGTATGGAGATCGTTGTCCATGTTTATCTGGCGGACCAAAGATTCCCTGTCCAGATTATAACGCTTGGAAATGACATCACTTTTCAGTGAGAAACGGTGCTTGTACATGTGCCTGAGGTGCGTGATCACTTCATCAGCGAATGATTCTCCTCCAGGGCATGCTACAACGGCAAGATCGGTCGGTTCAGAATACGGCATTATTCTTGACTCCCCTATAATAACGAAATGAAGATTTTCCTATAAACAAAGCTTACGGAAACCAGCTGCCCTATAATACACCATTTCGCCGTCCGAGGTCAACGAGAGCGGAACGCCGGAAAATTCATCCGCGGTGATTGAATTTAAATTGATTGAATTTAAATTCAACAAAATACTTGACAAC
>JAFPKH010000284.1:0-5255 GCA_017424825.1 Treponema sp.
GAGCGCATGTGTCGGAGCCTCTCTAAGCCTCATAATTTTCGCAATCGACAAGCTTCTTGTTCCCATGGACGAAATGAGCCTGGACTTCATAGAAATCGTATGGATAGTTTCGGGATACATAATTTTCATAGGAACGTTCGTTTCAGGTATAACGAAAAAATACGGCGACATAAACATTTCAAAGCCGTTCAAAGTAATTTTCCTTTATGCGCTCCTTCCGCTGTTTGCAGTGTACATTCTGGTTTTGTACATTTATTTCATAAAGTCGCTTTTCACGCTGACGATGCCTTCAGGACTGATAAATCCTTTCGTCTCAGCCGCGACATGCATCTATATGATTTTGTACCTTACGCTAAAACCATTCAAAAATCCCGTCACGGATTTCTTCTACAAAGCAGGTGCAATATTCATGCTGCCTTTGATTGTGCTCCAGATCTCGGGATATGCCATCAGGGTTTCTGCATACGGAGTGACAAGCGCACGCTATCTAAGTTTCTTCTATATTTTATTTTCGCTCGCGTTTACATGCCTTGCGTTTTTCAAAGGAACGTTCAGGAAAAACATTCAGATTTACAAAATCGTATTTTTGATTCTGGCAGGACTTTCTGTTTTCATCTGCCTCCCGAAAATAAACATGTTCGATTTTTGCAACGAAAGCATGCGGCATCAGATTGAAAAGATTTATGAAAGCCATGGTCTTTTTGAAAACGGACTTCTTGTTACGGAAAATGCCTCGTCAATTTTCAGTGCGGATGAAAAAAATCAGATCCGCGACATCTACTGGCAATTCGACAAAAAAGCATCGGAAAAGATTCCTTGGTACAAGCATGACGATGATTACTACACAAATTTTGAAAAGACATTCGGATTTGAAAACCATTGGTATACCAGCACAAATTATTACAAAGGCTGCGATTATACATGCCCAAAAGAAAAATTCGAACCGGTTGACATAAGCGGATATAAAAATCTTTATTCCATAAGAAATGCCGAATTCAAACCGGAACCCAAACCGACGTTGAAAATTTCCATAGCATCTGAGCAGGACAAAAAAACTTTCATACTCGACGATGAGCTTGAAAGCTATTTGAAATATCCGTTCGAAGGTGAAACGACAATTCTGGATGAACCTCTGGTTTTCGACATAGATGAAGATACAAGAATCATCTTGTCAATACTTGAAATTGCAATAATAGCATCGTCAGACGGAACCCACAAATATGCTGCGCCGAACATAAGCGGATATGTCCTGAAAAAATAAGGCGGTAATTTTATGGAAAGAGTTGATATCGCAAAAAGATTTTTTATAAACGACCATTTTGCAATGCAGACCACGGGAATTGACATTGTAGATGTCGGCGACCATTATTCAAAAGCGTCGTTGAAAATCAGCGGAAGCATTTTAAATGGTGCGGGAAAAGTCATGGGCGGAGCAATTTTTACCCTGGCAGATTTTTCTTTTGCAGTCGCTTCAAATCAGCTGAACGAAAAAAGCGAAGTTATTGAAAAAACCGTGACCGCAAACAGCAGCATCACTTTTTTATCGCCGGCAAAAGGAGACACGCTGCTTTCAGAATGCAGATTGATAAAGGACGGCAGGACGACCTGTACCTATGAAATAAAAGTTACCGACAATTTGGGAACGCAAGTTGCTCTGGTTATCGCAAACGGAATGAAACTTTGTTAGCACAGGAACACATGAAACTGAAAAACGAAAAAATGTACAAAAAGATTCTTTCTCTTTTGAATCTGAAAGCCGGATCAAAGGTTCTGGACATTGAATACGGAAACGGCCGCATGCTGAAAACCATGGATGAAAAATTTTCTCCGAATCTTTACGGTATTTCTTTATCAGAAAAAACGGAAAAAAAAGCTTTCAGAAAAAATCAGCGTGCAAACAAAGAAAAGCGATTGAATCTTTTTAGCGGAGAATTTTCCGAAATGCCTTTTGAAGATGATTTTTTTGATGCATGCGTTTCGATTAATTCTATATACCACTGGAATGACGTTTTGAAAACCCTTCAGGAAATTAGGCGCTGCATGAAACCCGGAAGCATATTCTACAACGCCGCATACACAAAAGAATGGCTGGAAACAAAATCACTCGGAAAAGACCTAAAAAAGTTCGAAGCCGTTGAGCTTATCGTTTTAGGTCGCAAGGCAGGATTTGAAAAAGTTTTAGTGCATGAGATCGTCCACAGAAAAAGCTTTGTCATTGCCTGCTACAAGGGAAAATCTGATTGAAAAAAATTAACTAGCAAGAAAATTCATTTTGTGCTAGTATATGACCATGCAGAAAACAACTTATAAAACTACAGGGACTTGTGCCCGTGCAATTCATTTTGAACGTGATGATGAAAACCGCATCCACAACATTTCATTTGAAGGCGGATGCAACGGAAACCTGAAAGCAATCGCAAAACTGTGCGAAGGCATGGCCGCAGAAAAAATATCGGAAATTCTTCTGGGAAATCTCTGCGGCTCAAAGGGAACGTCATGCGCCGATCAGCTTGCAAAAGCAGTGAGCCAAAACATATAGGAGATGAAAAAATGGAATTCAGCGAAGTAGTAAAAAACAGGTATTCATGCAAAAAATACTCTGACAAAAAAGTAGAAAAAAATTTGATAGAGCAGATTCTTGAAGCAGGACGGCTTGCACCCACCGCAAAAAATCTTCAGGAGCAGCACGTCTATGTCATCGAGTCAGAACAGTCATTGGCAAAAATTGATGAAGTCACGCCATGCCGTTATAATGCACCCGTAGTCCTCATGGTCGCCTATGACAAAAATTCAGTCTACACATTCCCATGCGGAAAAAGAAATTCCGGAATTGAAGATGCAACCATAGTCGCCACGCACATGTGCCTTGCAGCATCGAACGCCGGCGTTGACAACTGCTGGATCAACAATTTCAATGCAGACAAACTCCATGATCTGCTCGGTCTTCCAGAAAACGAAGACATACTCATGCTTTTGGATTTGGGTTATGCAGCAGAAGGATTCCTTCCTCTTCCCAACCACAGCTCAAGAAAACCTTTGTCTGAAACAGTTTCATGGATTTAAAGCGTATGAAAAAGATAGTTCCTTTATTTTTGTTTTTTTTACTGATTTCCTGCACCTCAAAAAAATATGACGAAACAAATCATAAAGGTTCCGGCACTCCTGAAAACAAAATACAATCAGAACAGCAGCAAGATGATTCTGAAAAAATCACGGTGGCCTATAAAAACAACCTCGTGTCCATGTATTCTTTTTCAGAAAAGCAAAAGACAAAACTCTTCGGAACGAACGGGGAGTACAAGGATCTATCTATATGCGCAAAAATTAAAATTCCACAGGACGCTGAACAGCAGGCAAATGGAACTGCCGTAAAATTCTATCTTTTCAAGCAGCATCCGAACGACGAGATACAGAACTCAGAAATTTTTTCAACTGTAAGAATCCCGAAATCATTTGCAGGACAGACCGTAAAAATCGGAATCTGCATTTCACAAGTGCCTACAGGATTTGCATTGGAATCATCTTGCGGAGCATCGCTTTCTTCCATGTCAATAGAAAAAAAATGTATCGGCTGGAATTATGAAGACGGAACTATAAAATACAGCTTCGGCGTTTCAGGCGGAACCTTATATGACGATTTTGCCAACGTGGATTTTTCAGACGGTGAAAACTGCTTTTCATCTGAAGCATGCACAACGATTTCACTTTTATACCAAAACACAGATTCCGAAAACATGCTGTCAAAAGTCGACATGAGGGTTGCAAAAGAAAGCGTCCTTGTGCGCCACATAAACAATCAAAAGAAAACGGTCATCCCGGCAGCCGCATTTGCAAATCCGTTTTCAACTATATCACTGGATGATATCAGCAGCGTTGCAGGCATCATTATGGAAGAGAACGACTCAGCGAAAAAAACGGCTCAGCCTTTGACATGTGATCCGGGACTTATAATCGACTGGAATCCTAAAAAATGGCGGAACCCTGACTACGAAATTTTTACATGGGAACAATTTCCGAACATCCTGATTTTCGATACGAAGGATTATACGGTTCAAGATAAAATTTTCAAGCGGCTTGCTTTTTATGCCGAAAAAAAAGGATTCCGCGGAACGCTTGCACCAGATGAGCTCATAAAAGACCTTCATGCATTCAACGCATTCGATTACAGACCGAAAGTGATTGCCGATTTTTTCAATAAAGCTTCGGCTGAAAATTTTCCGCTCAATGAATATGAGCTTCTTTTGAAAGATATAATGCTGCAGAACGGACTTCTTACAAAAGGAGAGGCAGGAACCGTAAAACCGGGGGAGGGTGCGGTCATTTCCATTTCCAGGGAGCTTCCGAATTATCTTAGATGGCAGTTCATAAATCATGAAGGATTCCACGGAATATACTTCACGCACAAGGAATTTCTCCATGAAGTAGGACGCGTGTACAATTCGATCGATCCAAAGTCGCTTGAGTTTATCAGGACATATTATACTATAAGCCCGGAACTTAACTATGACATCGAAGACACCGACCTTGTGCAGAACGAGCTTATGGCATACACCCTCCAGAACAGCCTGGACAAAGTTGATGACTATTATTTGAATCTTGCAAACAGACAGCATGTCCTTGAAAAAGCAAAACCGCTTTCTGATTACGTCAAGAAAACAAAGGCTTCGGGTTTTGTGGAAATTGCAAAAGAGCTTGATAAATTCGTAAATGAAAATTACGGGCTTAATGCAGGCCGCGTTTATCTTTTGTCACGGCACAAATAAACGATCAGGAAGTTTTCTTTCCGATTTTCACGTCCGGATTTCTTTTTTGAATTTCCCCGATGATTGCATTTGAAACGCTTTCATCGCTGAGGTCAATTTCTGCAATCTCTTCTTTTTTGGAACAAAGCACAAGAAACTCAAGGCGTATTTCACTTCTTGTGCGGCTTATACGTGCCGGAACAGCTTTTATGCGCCTGAACACCCTGTAGATTTCTTTATAAGGAACGTAAAAAACTTTAAGTCCGCTTTTATAATACAAAACGGATTCCCCGATCCTGACGCGCCCTTTTTTTTCAGAGCGTTTGAAATCAGCTTTCAGCAATGCCGTGTCAAAAATTTCCGGCAGCAGGTTTATAAATTTCATAATCAGTTTCCTGACAACCCCTGAAACCCGCTTCTGCAAATTCCAAAGGCTGTCTTATAAAAAAATCAGCGTCCCCAGGTGAGAATCATATCATAGGTGTCTTCGTTGACTTCAAAATACTGATTGTA
>JAFPKH010000285.1:0-4395 GCA_017424825.1 Treponema sp.
ACTGATATGTTTAATAGAAACTGTTTAGAAGTATTAATCAACTCTAAGAAAAATGATTTTGAATTAATCAAACTAAAATCTCAATTCAATAATTTTACAATTGAAGAAAGAAATTATATTAGGGTAGAAAAGGTTCTCTCACATGATGAAGTTTTGATAATCATCAAGATGAAGGATTACAAATATGAATATATGGACGGTGATGAAGATTTGAGCATATTTGTTTTTTCAAAAGGTGATTCCAAAATATATCTGGGAATAAACGTAGCCTACCCAAATGCAAAAATTAATTTCAATGATTCCAAAATCAAAATACATGAAATAAAAAATGCATTTGTTTTAAAAATTGCAATAGCAGAAAACTCTGGACAAATCAAAGCAGATGAAATTGCATTATGGTATGGTGCGGATCCAGAATATTTTATCGATTAATTTATGTAAAATCATATCTGTCCAATAAAACCACATAGTCTTTTTAAAAGTTAAGATCCTTGCTATAATGGTTCTAGCACAAATCATTTACAAACAAGGACTTAACTTATGTACAATTCTATCACGGTTTCAGCACAATTTCCAGCACTCGCAGACCGACTTGCTTTTGGAAAAATCTGCTCCGAAATTTGTTAATTGGACAGGAATGGTTTGTCATATATCCCGGCATTCAATCTATAAAAATCATGACATTATTTTTGTCAAAGATTCTGAAGATTCGTTTGTGCGCTTTGCAAGATTTATCAAATTCCTTGATTCTTCGTAAAGCGCATTCGTTACGTTGTATATTTCGCGGCTTGCATTGTCAACGTCTTTTGAAGCATTTATCAAAGATTCCATGTTCTTGCTTACATTTGCGGCGAACGTTTTTTGTTCTTTGAGCGCTTCCTGCATTTTTTCTGCAAGCGTGGCCAAATCTGCTGATTCCTTTGCAATGACTTTTCCGGCTTCCTGCTGTTCGATTACGCTCTTTGATGCAGCCCCGACCTTTATTGCGCTCTCCTGCGAATCATGGTTGATTTTTGAGAGAGATTCATTGACTTTCGTACAAAGCTCAACGCTGTGCTGAATCTGTGAAATAACCACGGTGATTATTTCTCCGATTTTTGCAGACCATTGTGATGTCTGTGAAGCCAAATCTTTTATTTCGCGGGCAATGACGGCAAATCCCTTTCCGAATTCACCAGAGTGCGCGGCTTCGATTGAAGCATTCATTGCAAGAAGGTTCGTCTGCTGTGCGAACGTGTCCAATGTCGTAACGACACCCAAAATTTCCTGTGATGAATCCTGAACTTTTTCCATTTCATCCAAAAGCTTTTTCATATCGCCGGAACTGCTGCTTGTAATGCCCGAAAGTCCGCTTGAAAATTCTGCCGCTGACAAAACTCCGTCACCGACATTTTGAATCCCTTCGATTACTTCATTGATTTTTGTCGCCGTCACTTGAATCATCTTGCTCTGGGTTTCAAACTGCTGGCTCATTGAATTGAGGAAGCCTGTAAGATTGTTTATTGCAGATGCCGTTTCCTGCTGTGACTTTCCTTGAATTTCCAGTGCAGTTTTGATTTCTTCGACTTTTGACTGCGTAGAATCAACTGCATCGTTCACTGCATTGACAGATTCCGAAAGTGAATGTGAAATCTCTGCCGTTTCTCCTGCAACGCTCTTTGCATTCTTAAATACATCGCTCAGGCGGTCTTTTTGTTCGACTGTGGTTTTTGCAAGTTTCTGTATCCGCTTCTGATTTGAACCGTCACGTCCTGCAAGTGCAATGAAGATAGCCATGTCGATTGCAAAGAATGCGATTCCCTGTGTCCACATGAACGGAGTTACGCCGCGAATCTGCGAAACTATGTCATTGATTGCAAAGATTGAACCGCCGATAAATCCGATAATCAGCTGTGTGGAACCGAACATGTGTTTTTTCACCGCCTTGATGATGACCACATATCCATAAACAATTGATGCGAATGTTGGAATCAAAAGAATCGTAAATATGTTGTTTATAACGGAATTCCTTCCTATGTTCACAAGATATGTAATCAGCGAGATACATTGAATTGCTGCAACGATGACCGTAAGTTTTTTAAAATAAGCCCGCTTGAAAAACGATGCAAGGAACAAGACAAGGAATCCCATGCTTATCGTAAGCGATGCCCTTGAAAGAACCCTGTGCAGTGCATACGGAAGGATAGGCTTTTCACAACCCATGTCATAGAAATAATAGCATATAAACATGAGGCAGACGCAGAACATCATGTAGGCTATGTCTTTTGTTGATATGTACTGCGTCAGACTGTAAACTGCCATGAACATGCATATAACTGCCATGAGCAAAAAGATGCGCTGGTTGAATATGTTGTGGATAAGATTTTCAAAATATGCCTTTGCAGAATTGTCCAGCGTAAGGTGCATGTCACTTATGTCTGTTTCCTGCGTATACAATCTCAATGCAATCGTAACTTTGTTGTTTATGATGCAGTTTTTGGGAATCAAATAACTTCCGCTGTATTCAGTCCGCACAACGTAATTCGGCGGCAAATAGCCTCTTGAACCGACGTAAGTTCCGTTTGCATAGATTGCAGCGGCTGCATTTCCTTTTCCGAATCCGATATAGACTTCATCGTTTTGAAGATCTGCAGGAATGGAAATTGTTTTCCTTACCCAACAATAGTGTTCGCCAGGA
Source organism: Treponema sp. (assembly GCA_017424825.1). Taxonomy (GTDB): domain Bacteria; phylum Spirochaetota; class Spirochaetia; order Treponematales; family Treponemataceae; genus Treponema_D. The sequence goes on from JAFPKH010000285.1 coordinate 2,678, forward strand.
TTATCCCATGCAACAAGACAGGGCTTATCAACGGTTTCCCAATTGGAATCGTCATAATCAGGATTTGCAAAGGATATGTTGTCCTTCATGGAACGCTTCCAACCATTGTTGATGTCATGGGAAATTTTTGCTTCGCTTGTGCAGGATACAAATGTAAAAAACGAAGCAAAAATCAGCGCAATAAAAATTGGTCTTCTCATAATTTTTCCTCAATAATTTTAAAGTTGACAGATTTTGCCCCACACAAAATCAGCACAATAAAAACACAAGAATATTGTATAATAAATAGAAGTTTTTTTCTATAATTAAAGACAGAATAAAGCTTTGGCTGTGACGGAGCATTTTTTTTTGAAAAACGGTATACTCCCAATGTGCGTTTCGGTAGAATGAAAGTATGAAAAAGAGTTCTGTTAAAGCCTGCCTTTGGTTGATTTTTGGATTTGCGTTTTTAGCCCTTGTTGCTTTCGGAGTTTTGGTTTTTATCATCCAGAAAAATGTGAGCCGATATGAAAAATATTACGCCGAGGTTGAAGATTCCATTATTGATGAGTATTTTAAAAATGATGTCCCGGAATCTGCTGATTTTACGGTGATTTCACATTCTGATTTCTGTTCGCTTGATTTCGGCATGGCGGTTGCGTTCGTCTCAAAAAAAGATGCGGTCGGTTTTGCTGATTTTGCCGGAGATTCTGAGCTTACGAAAAATTATCTATTAAAATCCAAGAATTATTATCCGTCTTTGCCTGTTGATTTTAACGGTGAAAAAAATCTTTATTCGCCTGATTTGTCGATTTCGATAAGCGATTCAAAAAATCTTCCTGACGGGAACCGTGCGCTTCCAGTAAATCAAAAACATGCCGGTGATGAAGGTTATGCTCTTGAAAAAAAAGATTATGCTTCCTGTTCAGTTTTGAATCCGAAATTTGCTGATTCCGTCTTTGGATTTTTCGGTGAATTTTTCAACGGCAAAACAGATGCGGAAAATAAAACTCTGTTCCTTTCCGTGGTCGGTGACATTATGGTTGAGCGCGGAGTTCAGGAAATCCTTTTGAATGAAGAGGGCGGGCTTGAAAAAGTTTTCGGCAAGACGCTGAATCTTTTGCAGGGAAGTGATTTTGCAATCGGAAATCTGGAGGGTGCGGTTACAGAGGCGACAAAAAGATGGCCGAAGACTTTCACTTTCAAATTCCACAAGGAAGTTCTGGAACCACTCAAAAAAGCCGGGTTCGATTATCTGATGCTGACCAACAACCATTGCTATGATTACGGCGAGCAGGGATTCAAGGACACTCTTGCGGCATTTGAAGAATATAAGGTTCCAACGTCCGGTGTCGGCTACAATGCTGATGAAGCCCGGAAATTCTACCACACCACGGTCAACGGAACGAAGCTTGCAATAATCAGCTGCGGTGCATTCCCTACAGAGCGCACAGGATTCAGCGGGGCGACCATGGCATCTGCAACCGAAACGCGTGCCGGAATTTTGTGGCGTGACGAAGCAATGCTTGAGGACATCAAAAAAGAAAAGACCGAAGGAAATTTTGTTATCGTAAATGTCCACGGTGGCGTTGAATATATGAAGACTCCGACAGAAAGTCAAAGGGCATTGTACGAAAGCTTCATCGATGCCGGTGCCGACGCTGTTTTTGGAAGCCATCCGCATGTCGTTCAGCCCACGGAATATTATAAAAACGGAGTAATTGTATATTCGCTCGGAA
>JAFPKH010000286.1:0-3463 GCA_017424825.1 Treponema sp.
CGCTTTCCAGTTTTTTCAAACGCAGCCTTTATTACATTTTCAAAACGGACGGCGGGAGTTTGGGCAATCCACTCGCAGCCATACTTTGCTTCCCATGTTTTCAGATGATTTTCGATTATGTCAACCAGACCGTTCGGCGAAGTGTAATTCTGTCCGTTCAAATCAAAATAAAGCACAGGATGCTCGATCCATGGTTCAGTGTTTTCGGATTCAAGTTTTTCAATTTCAAGTCCCCGGAACAAATCCTTGCAGCCAAGAAAGTAGTATTTAATAGTAGAAAGTAAAAGGCTTTTACCAAACCGGCGCGGACGGCTCAAAAAAACTGCCGAATTTGAATGTGTCAAATCGTAGACAAGTCCAGTCTTATCGACATAGAGAAAATCATCCTCACGAAGTTTCTTAAAATCCTGAACGCCAAGCGGCAAAAGCTGTAACTTTTCCATGCGGACATTATATCACGGATTGGGCGAAAAAATCCACATTCGGATTTGTGCTGAAACAAAAGCCACAAACCCTTTGCCACTAATCCTCAAATCGAGTATTATGGAAGAAAACAATCACAGGAGAACCAAATGTCTGAATCAGAAAAAAAATACAACGTTGACAGCTTCAATCTGGACCACACAAAAGTGACCGCACCGTTTGTCCGTCTTGCAGCAAAAAAAGTCGGTGAAAAGGGCGACGTAGTTACAAAGTTTGACATCCGCTTTTGCCAGCCGAACAAAGAGTTTATGACCACCGGCACAATCCACACGCTTGAGCATCTTGTTGCCGAATACATCCGCGATGAAATCCCCGGCGTAATTGATTTTAGTCCGATGGGCTGCCGTACCGGTTTTTATTTTACGCTCTGGGGTGACAATTCTGAAGAATACATTGCGGAACATCTGTGCAATGTTTTGAAAAAAGTCGCCGTCTGGGACAAGTCGGTTCCCGCCACAACCGAAAAAGAATGTGGAAACTACCGCGACCATGATTTGGAAGGCGCAAAAGCGTATGCAAAAAAATGGGTCGAAGGAATAGAATCAAAAGGCTGGAACTGCTACAAATAGTTTAGGAGAAACATGCATAAAAAATGAACCTTGTTCAAAAACTGAAGGAAACCGTTTTTTCCGTCCTGCCCATAATGGCGATTGTCCTGATTCTTGGATTCACGGTTGCTCCGCTGAATTCAATTTTAATCGTCAGATTTGTAGCGGGCGGTATACTTTTGATTTTGGGACTCACGATTTTTACTTGGGGCGTTGACATCGGTATTCTTCCGCTCGGTGAAAAATGCGGCGCGGCTCTCACATCGAAAAAAAATCTTGTGCTTCTGTTGATTGCGGCATTTGCAATAGGTTTTTTGGTGACGATTGCCGAACCCGATGTTCAGGTGCTTGCAGACCAAATTAAAAATCTTCTCATAATATCAAATAAGTGGCTCTTTGTATTTTTAATTGCGATCGGCGTAGGTCTTTTTGTCATGCTCGGTCTTTTGCGGATAGTTCTGAATTGGAAACTCCGGTGGGTTCTGATTATAAGCTACGTAATCCTGTTTGTCATGGCTTTTTTTACGGGCAAGTTTCAGGAAGTCGCTTTTGATGCAGGAGGAGCAACTACAGGACCAATGACAGTTCCGTTCATCATGGCGTTGGGCATGGGTGTGTCCGCTGTCCGCTCAAAAAAATCTGCAGAGGACTCGGATTCTTCATTCGGTCTTACGGGCATCGCATCGATTGGACCTGTCGCTGCCGTTTGCATATACGGAGTCATTGAGTTCATAAGGATAAAATCAACAGGAACTTTCCAAGGGGTAACAGTTTCCCCTGCAAATTTAGAAGCTGAGATTTTTTCACAAAAGTTTTTCGGGCTTGGAATTTTTATAGTCAACATTCCGGAAATTTTACGTGAAGTTTCTCTCGCCCTTTTGCCGTTGGTCATAATGTTCGTTGTGTTCCAGATTTTTTTGCTCAAGCTTCCGCGCAAACAGGTTTCCAGAATTATAATGGGATTCATCTATAGTTTTGTCGGCCTTGTGATTTTTCTTTTGGGTGTAAAAGGCGGTTTCATGGGTGCAGGAGAAAACCTCGGATTCATACTTGGAAAAAAAGCCTGCGAATTGGCATGGGGATGGAAAGCATTCCTTATCATAATCGGATTTGTTTTTGGTGCGGTGATTGTCTGTGCCGAGCCTGCCGTTTGGGTTTTGACCGAGCAGGTTGAATCGGCATCGGCAGGAAACATAAGGCGCAAAGTTCTTCTTGTAACGCTTTCTGTTGGTGTCGCAATATCAATAGTGCTGAGCATAGTTAGAATCATGTTCAATTTCAATCTTTTGTACATACTTATACCCGGTTATGCTATAGCTCTGGTTCTCACATTTTTCTGTCCGCCGCTTTTTACAGGAATCGCATTTGATTCAGGAGGAGTTGCATCAGGACCGATGACCAGCACATTTCTTTTGTCGTTCACAATTGGAATATCCGGCGCAACTGCAAAAACAGGCACCATGACAGACGGATTCGGAGTAATCGCACTTGTGGCAATGACCCCGCTGATTGCAATACAGATTTTGGGAATCATCTATAAAATCAAAACCAGCCGCAAAAAAACAGAAGCTGCATTGGAGGAAAAATGAACGGATACAGACTTTTGACGACAATAGTTTCCGCCGGAAAAGGAAAGCTGATTGTAAAATCCGCAGTCGATGCAGGAAGCTTTGGTGGAACGGTGATGAGCGGACGTGGAATAAGTCCAAGTTCCATTGCGGCCATCCTTGGAATAGATACGAAAAAGGATGTCGTTTTTATTGTCGCCGAATCAGAAAAAAAAGATGCGATTTTGAATGCAATCGTTGATTCGACGAAAAATGAAAAAAAACATCTGGGCTGCATTTTTGTTTCCGATGTCGATTCATTGTCCAGAACCGGAGAAATCATAAAAACTGGAGGAGAAAATTCTATGAGCGAAAATACACCGAACGATTTGATTACAGTGATTTTAAACAGCGGATATGCCGATGACGCAATGGCTGCCGCAAGAAAAGCAGGTGCCGGTGGTGGAACTGTAATCAAGGCACGCGGAACTGCAAAAGAAGGTGACGAAAGTTTTTTTGGCGTGCAGATTGTCCCGGAAAAAGAAATGCTTTTGATTGTGGTTGACCATGAAAAAAAAGATGCCGTAATGTCCGCAATCCAAAAACTTGAATGTCTTTCACAGCCTGGAAGCGGGATTGTATTTTCGTCTCCGGTTTCACAATTTCATCTGTTGGGAAAAAAATAAATGCAGGATGATTTTTGCGCGGAAACTTTCTGGAAAGATTTTGCCTCATACAAAAAAGATTTTGTCCCGGAAGATTTTTCTATTGACAAGGTTCATGTTTTTGATTCTATTGATTCCACAAACTCGGAACTTTTGCGCCGTCTGGAAAATGCGGGAGATTTTTTCGACAAAAGAAAATATGACAAAATGCTTGTAGCCG
>JAFPKH010000034.1:0-3333 GCA_017424825.1 Treponema sp.
CAGAATAACATCCGTAGGCAATACAGCGGAATATGTAAAGCAATAAAACTCATCTCCAAATTAGGCCTATTCGGAAGTTTTGTTTCTGAATAGGCTGATCATAGAAAAATTTCAAATGATGCCCCAATTTGAATATTTGTTAAAAAATCTGTACAGCTTTCGCATAACATGCAGGACTATTACCGTGTTTTGAGCTCGCCAAACATGGTTTCACAATGATAAGGGCAATGGATTTCCGCTGCACAGGAGCGCTGCCTCTCAGAAAAAACCTTCACTCAAGAATCCATTTCCATGCAGGGACAACGTTTATTTCAAGTCCGTTATACACAACCGTTTCTTCGGTGTCCTTCGAGATTACAAGGCATTTTTTCAGCTCATACCGATTGCTTAAACTGTAAAGCGCGGATAATTCCCGTTTCCTCGTCTCATCATCGGAAAGGCTGTAGCAGACTTGTATTGCCGTTTTTTCTTCCGGGATTACAAAGTCAACTTCAAAATCCTGTGACCGGTAAAAATAAAATTCATATTCCTTTCTAAACAACGTTACCGCCACAAGATTTTCAAGAAGCGAAGTGTCAGAATCAGTAAGAAACAAATTTAGAATCCCGTTATCCGTTATATAATATTTTTTTACTGACTCCCGCTCTGCAAGTTTTGCAAAAAGATTTTCCACATGAAAAATCAGCCACGCTTCTTCCGCATAAGATAAGTATTCAGCGACAGTTTCAGCTTTCACTTTTGAACCGCACGAGGAAATGATATTTGAAAGGCGCGTATAGGAAGACGGCTGCTTCACGCTTTCCGCAATTTTTTTTATGAGAAGCTTGACGGCTCTTTCGTTTCTAATTTTGTAGCGAGAAATCAAATCACCGAAATAAATCTTATTGTAAAGATTGGAAAGCCACATCCTTTTTTCAGCCCCCTGAGCGTAATGAAGTTCAGGAAGTCCGCCGTTATAAAAATATGTCTCAAATCCGCGCACGATTTCGTTTTTATCACGGATAACTGAAACCGGATCAACTTTTATACCGTCCACGGAAAGCTGTTCCTTAAAAGAAAAGGGGAACACATTCTGCACAAGAAATCTTCCGCCAAGAACAGTGGCCATTTCTTTTGAAAGCATTTTCGCATTGCTTCCAGTTATATAAACCGAATACTTGGTGTCAGCAAGCCGCCGCGCAAATTTCTCCCATCCATCCACATTTTGAATTTCATCAAGAAAAATAAAAGGCTTGCAGCTGAACATTTCTGAATAACATTGCAACAGCTGGTCCAGATCAGAAAGCTCAATGCCATCAAGACGGTCATCCTCAAAATTGAAGTAAAGCATTTCGTCAATCAAATGCCCCCGGCTGATTAAATCATGGATGCACTGAAAAAGAAAATAAGATTTCCCGGCACGGCGAAGCCCCACAAAGATATAATTGAAATTCATTTGAATTTTTATATCCCGGCGGATCAGCGTCGTCGATTGCACAAAACGCTGGTTTTCGAGAATAACTTCTTTTATTCTATTCTTGCTGATGCTCATGATGACAGTATAGCCGATGATTCTGGGAAAATCAACAAAATCTCCCCCTATAGAGGGATAAATTTCCTAAATTTCTCCCCTTATAGAGGGATTTATTTAAAAACAAAGGCACAGAAACAAGCCGAGCACAGGATAAAATGTCTTGCAGATTTATTTTCACCAAAGTATACTGAAACCATAAAAAAGTCTGAAATCTCAAACCAGACAAGCTTTTAATTAAGGAGAAAAAAATGATCAACTTCAACAAAAATTCCGTTTTCCACTTGAAGCCAATAGAGGAATCTGAAGTCCGTCCTGACGTAAAGGAACTTTTTGTTGACGGGGAACAGATAATCGAATCTTTCAAGACCGTGCGCGACCAGCTCATATTTACGAACAAAAGGATAATCGCCATCGACGTTCAGGGAATAACCGGAAAAAGAAAATCCTACTCAACCCTGCCCTATACAACGATACAGTTTTTTGAAGTCCAGACACAGGGATTTGCAGAAATCTTCCCGGATTCAGAGCTTTTCATCCAGTACGCCAACGGCTTCACCGCACAGTTTGAGTTCAAGGGCAACGTGGACATCCGCAAAATAGGAAAGATGATTTCCAATTTCGTCCTGAACTAAGAAACCCCGGACAAGCAACGGCACAAGATTCAAGCAATTTTTTCTCACCCCATTTGAATATTTATTCAAAAATCTGTATAGTCTTCTTATATATGCAGGACTATTACAAGGTTTTGGGCGTGCCACATACGGCTTCGGCGGCGGAAATCAGGTGCGCGTACAGGAAAAAGGCCAAGCTCATCCACCCGGACATCACGCACGGGGATTCCAATGAATTCAAGGAGCTTCTTGAGGCCTACCAGACGCTTTCCGACCTGAAATCACGGACGCTTTTTGACCAGTCCTACGCATTCAGGGGCGGTTCCTCCTACCACGGGGCAAGGGGCGGCAAAAAATCTTTCGACTACCGGGAGTGGCTTCTTTCGCGTGATGATGACGAGAGCCGGGCAAAGCTGATCATGTACGACCTTACGCACGGAATGGAAGATTCAGCAGTCGCAGAATTCAAGCGCATGAACATGGAAAGGCAGAATTTCAGGCTGTCCAGATGGTTCGGTCATGAAGATTTCATGGACTACGGATACATACTTGCAGAAGAGCTTGTCCTACGCCGTGAATATTATGACGCGCTGATCCTTCTTGGCCAGATAATCAAGATGGAATGGAAATTCAACTACTTCAAATTCTTTTTCGAGGAAGTGGAAGATTTCACCAAGCACATCCTGCTGAACAACCTTGAAGGCACGCTGAACGATGAGCTTGCACTCGACGCATGGGAAAGGGCGCTTGATTTGAAGCTCGGAAAAAAGTGCGACTCGGCCATGCTGATGAAAATGTCGGACGCATACAGCCGCATCGGTGATTTTGAAACTGCGCGGACATGCAGGGCTGCCGCCGGACAAATAGGCTGAGCGCATTCTTAAACAGTATACAAAGGGGTAAACATATATGATTAGACTTAAGAACGACGAGCAGATTGCAAAAATCCGTAAAAGCTGCCACGAGCTTGCGGATCTGTTCAACGAGATTATTCCGCGCGTAAAACCCGGAGTAAGCACAAAGGAAATCGACGACTGGTGCGTTGATTTTGTACGGAAGCACGGTGGAAAACCAGCATGGTATTCGGAGGGATTTCCCGGTTGCGCCTGCATAAGCATCAACAACTGCGTCATCCACGGAGTCCCGTCTAAAAAAGTTTTTGTCCAGGACGGAGATCTTGTTTCGCTGGACATAGGAATCAACCTTGAC
>JAFPKH010000035.1:0-3277 GCA_017424825.1 Treponema sp.
AGTCCCCTATAGAGTTCTGTAATTGTTTAGAACTGTTAGCGGTAGACTGTGCGATTCCTTCATAAGCCTTGCCCGCAATTTCTACTGCCTTTCCGTTTTCGAGTTCTTCTGTTGTAAGGTTTTTCAGTTGAGGTAAAAGCATTGTCAAACGACCTGCACTTCCTGCATAACTACCGTTCAAACTTCTGACCGCTGATTCAAGGCTCATCATACCGCTTGCAGAAATATCTACAGCGGCCTTCATAATGTTCTGTATTTCGTTCTGATCGCGACCTGCGGCGGCAAGCTGGGCCATCATAGGCAATAACTGTTCATCGCCTATTTCTGAAATATTCTGCAATTCAGAAGCATAGCTCTTTAATGCTTTTACTGAATCGCCATTAAGATAAGGATTATTCTTTGATGCGACTTCTAATGTCTTTTCTGCCTTAGCCTGAACGACATACAGTTTTGCACATTCATTCATCGCCTTCGTAAACTCGTGAATGCCTTTTACGACAAAAGCACCCGCAACGGCAGTTTTGAAAGTAGAGAGCGTTTTTCCGAAGTTGCCTATAGATTTACTTGCTTCTTCTACAGATTTCTTAAACCCGCTGTTATCAGCGGTAATTTTCGCATTAATAGAATAATCATCAGCCATTAAAAAAATCCTCTCAAAAGTTTTTCATCTACAGGTTTATCGCGCCCCGCAATTTCCGTTTCTTCCTCTTCATCCGGGTCTTTACCCCATACATAAGAGGCTATATAGATTGCAAGGTTTTTAGCCTTTACTTTCTCTATTTCTTTTTTTTCGTGGATAAGATTCCAAACTATCCTTAATTCAGAATCCCAAAACCACTCTTCCGACTTACCCATTAAAACGCATTCTGTCAAAAGATAAGCCCAGGGGATTTTCCCGTTGCCCCCTTCGGTGTCTACTTTTTTCCGGCTCCGAACATATTAGACATAGAGCTAGACATAGCAGGATTAATCACATCCATAACTTTCTTTATTGATAAATCTTCATCATCCATAAGCTCAAGAACTGAATCAACATCATCAAGGTTCAAACCTTCTTTATCTTTCAAACAGATTGAAAGTAACCACGGGATAGTTTGCATCGGCTTTTCTGTAAGGTCTTTTGTCAAATCGTCAAAGTTCTGTACTGAGCCGTATTTCTGCTCAATCTTTGCAAGGGCAAGGTTTCCAAACTTTACCTCGCGTTCTTTGCCTCCGATTGTAAGATAAAATTTCTTAGGCATTACCCCTTCGAGTTCGTTCTTTTCTTCTTTTTTCATTTCTTTACTCCTTTGTTAAATAAGAAAATCCCTTATTAGTGTCTACATAAATATACACCAACAAGGGATTTTTCGCAAACTTACGATTAAGACAGGCTGGTGTCTGTCATTGGTGTAACACCTACACCGTAATTATCTTTCAATCCGCTTGTTACAGTTACAGCGGCAAATGCTTCTGCTTCTGCAGCCGGTGTAAATGTAATAGTTGGTGCGGTAGTTGTTCCTCCGAAGGCGAGAGTACCTGCTACAGGTGCGCCAAGTGCATCAGTAACAATAATTGTTTCGCCAAGTCTAGCAGAGCTTTCAGCGAATGTGAAAGCATCGCCTGTTCCCTTTGTACCTGTCAAAACGATTTTTCCGCTTGATACGGTAGCGGCAACTGTTACTTCATTGTTATTCTGTGCAACTGTTACTACAGGAGCATTGAACCAGTTAGCGATAACTGAAGAAGAAACATCAGGATCATCGCTTCTTGCGTGAGTACAGATTACACCGTTTGCTACAGTCTGAGCGAACTGAGCCGTAAGATTGATGTGTCCGAATTCGATTGATTCTTTCTTTGTTGTTCCGCCTGTCTCTGGAACTGAGAATTTGCCCTTTGCATAGCAGAAATACTGATAACGGTTGTTTCCGTTTGCATCTGTTCCTGCAATCCATACACGGAACATAACAGCGAAGTATGGACTCTGGTCCAGAGGCTTTTCTACTGTAATTCCGTTTGTCTTTGTCTGACCGAGCATCAATGCGAGTGTATCTGCGTCAATGTCAATCATTTCAAGTGTAAGCTCTGTATTTCCGCGGTTGTTTGTAACAAAGAATACACCGTTATCAGCGTAATCTGTAGCTACATCCGAGTTAGGATTTACAGAAGCATTTACACCACCCGGAAGGGCAATCGGTGTGTCATAAGTGATTCCGTTTTCGTCATCACTAAGCACTTTTGCAATGTAGACTTTATCAAGTCCGATTTTTGGAGCTTCATTAGCCATATTTTTTTTCTCCTTTCAAAATATAACGTTATATTTTTAGAGAGAGTAAAACTCCCTACTAAAATCCATTGTTCTATGTTTTACGTTGTCCTGAACGTCTGACATTTCAATGTTATTATTCATAGTCCAGAAGTCATTCCGAAAAATGCTTCTTACTACTTCAGCAATGCTTTCTACTTTCGCATAGCCTTTTATTGTTTTTGAAAAAATGTGAATCCTTACACTTGCCGATGTTCCGTGCGGTGTATTATCCGCAAAAGAAACATCTGAAGAATTCATATCTTCAAAAATCACCAGCGGGAAAGTTTTCACTTCCTGCGGATAGGCCGATACAATATTGTTATCGCCTATCAGGGCTTTTAATTCTGAACTTGCGGAAAGAAGGCTCATATAATATTTTTTCAAGTTCATTTCTTAAAAATCTCCTTCCACAAATTAGCCATCCAAGACTGACATTTAATCAGGCTAGTTGATAACCACGGGCGCGGGGCCATCTTACTAGTTCCATATTCAAGCCATTTAGGATATTCAGGATTTTTTATTGTGCTTCCTACATATCCAATAGCTTTTCCATTTTGTACCTCAATAGAATGAGAAATACTTTGTCTTAAAGTTCCCGTATCTACCGCCGGAGGATTTCCCGGCTTTGAAGGATGATGCCCGCGTTTGCCGTAAACAATCTCCGGGTCTGTTATCGTATCCCTCATTATTTCTTTTGCGGTGCCTTCTACTTTTGCACAAGACATTCTGACAAACTTCAAACTGTCGGCTTCTGCTTTCTTCTGCTTGTTTTCAAGAGTTTTCACAAAATCCGCAATCTGTCTGTCAAAACTATCCATCTACTTCTTCCCCGTCAGGTTCCGGCTCTGGTGTCGGTGTCGGATCTTCGGCTTTTTCATTTTCTACAGGAACTAACAAACACTCTCCGTGTCTGCTCCAAGAGTTTACAGGCATAATTGCATATAAATCTTCGCGCCCCGTAAAATCAGAATCAACCTTTGCGCGGTTTCC
>JAFPKH010000287.1:0-3357 GCA_017424825.1 Treponema sp.
AAAAAAACCGGAGCCGAAAAAGTGACCCCCTCTTTTATTTCATTACAATTCAATCTTGATAAAGGCATAAACTTTTCCCCCACGAAACATGACGGCATGGAAACCGCACGCAAAAAAAGCGTTAAAATCAGAAAGTCATTTGCCTTGGGATAAGCTTCGGATGTAGGCGAACACACCGGCAACAGCCTGCCATGTAGATTCGGGCACGCATTGACCGACATCCTGTATTGACAATACATTTTCCAGAACATCGTCTTCAATGACGGGTATGTTGTTTTCCTTTGCAATACTTATCATCTTGTACGCAAGGAAGCCTTTTTCTTTGGCGGAAATCATCGGTGCCACGGCATTATCAGGATATTTCAGGGCAACGGCCGCCAGTTTTCGTATCTCGGTCATAAACTTTCTGTAATTTCTCAGGCAAGGGTTTCTACCGTCGAAGCATTTTCTTCAACAGTACAAAGCCCGTCGGAGCAAGCAGAGTCGGAATAGGTTACAGCCACAGGATTTCCTGCACTCATGCCGGAGCTGAGGAATCCTCCAAGCCGCAGTTCTTCAGCTTTGATTTTTGAAGGCAAAAGCGGCGGTAATGTAAAGAACCGAACTTCCTCCCCTTTGCTTTTAGAACAGTATAGCACAAAAAAAAATTTTGTCGAGTTCAATTCACAGTTAAGTACGATTTTTTCGGTTTCCTTCTGCTCAAGGTCTATCAAAAGCCTTATGATTCCAGAAGCTGATCCGGCATCGGAATTCCATTCATACGGAAGGAAAATCCAGTGCTTTTTTCCTCCCGCGACATGGTTCATGTACGTGAGAAGGCCTGTTCCGCTTCCGGTTCCGCCGGGATAAAGCCTTGAGAGGAAATTTTCACCTTCGTTTACGCTTCCGTCCTTTTCATCCTGATTTCCACCGTTGTTTTTTCCGCCCTGGTAATCTCCCAGTGAAAGCGACATCAATGAAAGTATGTTTTCCTCAGAGGGATTTATGCCTTTTTGAAGCAATATTGCGGCAGCCTCCGATGCAAGCTTTTCTTTTCCGGGAAACTTTTTTCCGATCCTTTCGGCCCTGTCCATAAGATCCCTGCTGATTTTCATGCCGCTCTGCTCCATGAACTGAAGCACCCTGTATGCTGCCGGAGAAAGCATGACGGATTCCGAGCCTAAATATGACTGTATTCCTGATGCCTGGTTCATGAACGGATTTTTTTCTTCGACCGGAACCAAAAGTATGCGTGAAGAAGAACCGGATTCAACCCTGGCTATGAAAGTTTCGCCTACAGAAAGCGGATTCTGGGACTGGACGCGGAGCCTGTTTCCGCCTGCACTTACCAAAAAAGAGCCGTTCCCGTTGTCTGAAAGAACCCTCACGAATACGGAAGATCCTTCGACCAATGGCCGGCTGCCTAGAGGACTTATATTCTGAACCGGTACGACCTGTATCTGAGCTGGTGCCTGCATCTGGGTTCCTTCCAAGGTTCCTTATAGAAAACAAAAAAGGCAATCCTCAAAAAAAAGGACTGCCTTTCCGTCAAGCTGAATTATTTTTCTGCTGCCGGAGCTGCTTCTTTCTGCACTGTCTGGGCACTCATAAGCTTGTTTGAAGCCGTTACGCGGGCCTTTGCTTTCGGAGTGATAAGCTCCTTGATCTTTGAAGCCTTTCCGACCTTGTCGCGGATATAGTAAATCTTTGAGCGGCGGACTTTTCCTGGGCGTACGATTTCAACTTTCTTTACGCGCGGGCTGTGTACCGGGAACACACGTTCAACACCGACTCCATAGCTCACCTTGCGTACTGTAAAGGTCTTGCGGACTCCGCTGTTTTTGATGCAGAGAACCAGACCTTCAAAAATCTGGATACGCTTTGTCTTTCCTTCGATAATCTCAAAGTAAACCTTAACAGTATCTCCGACTCTGAAGTCGGCTACGGCTGTTTTTTTCTGCTGCTCTTCAATAGTCTTAATAAGATCCATTTTCTTCTCCATTATGGCGTTCGCGCTTAAGCCTTTCCTGTATGGAACGAAGCTTTTTGCGCTGCTTGCGGTCATTTTTATAATCTGCATGCTCCGCAAGTTCTTCGATCATTTTTTCTGCTTCTCCTGAAAGAGTACCCGTCATCCTAGCCGCGTGAATCAGGTCAGGCCTGTTCATCAAGGTCTTCTGAAGGCTCTTTCTGAGCCGCCACTTCCGGATTTCTTCATGGTTTCCTCCCTGCAAAACAGGCGGTACTTCCAGTCCTTTGTACACGCTCGGCCTTGTGTACTGGGGATATTCCAGAAGGTTGCCGTTAAAGCTTTCCTCATCCAAAGATTCGCTGGTTATCACACCGTCAACGAGCCTGTAGACCGAATCCACTATTACGGTGGCAGCCACTTCTCCGCTTGACATGACGTAATCCCCTATGGAGATTTCCTCATCCACATACAAATCTATGATCCGCTGGTCAATACCTTCGTACCTTCCGCAAATCAGGACGATTTCATCTTTCCGGCTCAAATCAAGGGCCTTTTTCTGATTGAAAGTGCGTCCGCCCGGAGTCACGTATATAACGTGCTTTTTATAGGCCTCCACACTGTCAAGCGCCCTTCCAAGCGGTTCAGGAAGCAACAACTGTCCTGCACCGCCGCCGTACGTAGCGTCGTCACATGTCCTGTGATTATCAAAGGCAAAATCCCTGATATTCACCAAATCGTAGGCAATAATTCCCTTTTCAACCGCCTTTGCCATGATCGAACTTTCAAAAAAAGCACGCGGTATCTCAGGAAACAAGGTCAGCACAGTAAATTTCATGGACTTACTCCAGAATCCAGAGGTGCATCAGAAGCATCCTTTTGTTTTCTACGTCAATACTGCCGAAAAACTTGTAGCTTAGCGGCACCAACACTTTGCGGAGCTTTCCGCTCTTTGTATATTTGACGTCATCAGCCAAAAATCTGCAACCCTCGGACAGCGAAATCTCAACGAGATAACCAGATCCGCCTTCCATTACGTTTGTGACTGTACCAATCACACCGGAATCATCGTCTGACCCTGGCGCAACCGTTGCGGAATCTTCCGCCGCTTCGTCTTTATACCATACCAAGCAACCCTTCAGGTCCTCGATATACCACTCATCCTTCTGCAACTGATGGGCGTTTTTCCGTGGAACTACGATCTGCCACCTGTTGAACTTTGCAGCTTCTTCAGGGGTATTTATTCCAACAAGCTTCATGTACAGAGTCGCGGCAGCCTCGCTGGTATATTCAACCTTGAAAACTTTTTTCGCCGTTCCATCCGTCAAAGTAACTTCTTCCATACCGGCAAAATGCCCGTACTCGCCGGAAGTACTTTCAACCTTAAACTCGCCCGCAATACCATGGGT
>JAFPKH010000288.1:0-3449 GCA_017424825.1 Treponema sp.
ATCCTGAGAATTGTTTTCGGCATGGTTGGCGTAGGCATAATTTATTTTGGATTTTCAGCACTGATCAAACCGCTCATCCCGTCTTACCACGTTTATTGCGTGATAAAAAACTTCTTGCTTTATTTCTTTGCTGTGGGATTATATCCGGCCATATTTACTGCTGTCGAGCGGAAGATGAAAAAAGGAAACAAGAATGGGAAATAATATAGAAAAAAACAATATCAAAATGAAAAAATCAGTTGCCGCATTGTTTTTCCTGCTTAACATAATTTCTTTTGCGTTTGCTGATAAAAACTATTTTTATGAAAACGGGAAGATTGTCGGTACTGTTTATGTTGATGCGTCGGACGGGCTTCGTGTGCGTGATTATCCTTCGTTGAAATCAAACCGGATATGCGCTTTGCCACATCGTCTTCCAGTCAAACCTGTCGCGATTGGTGCTGAGGAAACCATCAACGGAATAACAGCCCCTTGGGTTGAGATTTTGATTCCGCGTTATGAATGGAAGGGTGAGGAGCCTGAGTTTGGTTGGATTTTCGGCGGCTATCTTTCCAAAAAACAACCGGAATTTACGTGCGAAAATTGGACAAAAAAAGAATTGTCCGATTATCTTTCAACTTATTTGTCATGGTCTTTTTATGATAAGTATGCTGAATGGATTGGCTTTATGCATTTTAACAAAGACGGTTCGTTTTCAGAAATACATCCGTCGCCCAGTGATCCCGGGTTTAATGGGTATGATTGGAGTGATGAATCAAAATGGTATGGCACATGGAATGCTTTGAGTGGAAACAGTTTTTATGTTTCTGCAACCAATCCTCTTACCGGAGAAAAAAGAGCCAGAACGGTAACATTGGAGCGCATTACGGATCGGTGGTGGACCACGGCAAATTCTTCGAATAGCGGCGCTACAATTTTTACTGATTCGCCTGTTGATGGAAACGCTTATTTTGAGACCGCCACAATAAGGGACGGCTCCATTTTGTTGTCAAAGGGAGTGTATTTTGAAGACACTTGGGGACCCCTGCGCCTTTATTCTGATTATTATAATGATGAAAATTATAATCCGCCAAAAAATCTTGTGATGGAATATATAAAATCCGGCATCGATGTTGATTATGAATTGTTTGACGAATATTGGGAGCCGATCATTGAAAATCATCAGAAAAAAGCTGATGCGATGTAAGTGATAGATAGCACGAAAGTTATTTTAAAGATTGCCGGGTCCAGCCCGGCAATGACACAGGGGCTAAATGAGTAGATTTTAAAACTGTCCGTCCCAATAAAATGCAGGGAATGGAACTGTGCGGCCCAAAAGTTCGTCCGTGATTTTCGTTACGATATTGGAGCACGCGCCCTGACCTTTTAAAAATCCAAGGAGAGACGTGTTCTTTTTTTTGTATTTGAAATCTTTGACCGGAGCCTTGAAATCTTTTTTGTCGGAAATCTCCTTGCTGATTGATTCGACGCACTCATCAAAAGTCAAAATTTCATCGACAAGACCAAGTTCTTTTGCCTGTTTCGCCGTGTAGATTCTTCCGTCGGCAAGTTTTTTTATGTTTGCAATCGGTATGTTCCTGTTTTCTGCCACCAGAGACGTGAACTGCTCATAACATTCATCGGAAATTGACTGCATGATGGCTTTCTGTTCTTTTGTTGCCGGCTCCGAGACGCTTCCCATTGTCTTGTTTTTTCCTGTGTGGATTGTCTCTGATTTGATTCCGTACCTTTTCATCAAAACCGACAGATCAACAAAGCGACCCGAAATCACTCCGATGGAACCTGTGAGCGTGTTTCTGTTTGCGAAAATCTTTTTTGCACTGCAACCGATGTAATATCCGCCGCTTGCCGCAAGGGATGCAAAATATGCGTAGACCGGACGCTTGGTTTTTTCCTGGAATTTTTTCAGCGCAAGATAAACCTCGTCTGATTCATACACGCTTCCACCCGGCGAGCTTATGTAAACAACAATTGCGGCATATTTTTTGCTGTCCGTTATCGATTTGATTGTCTTTAAAAGCCATTCCTGATTGTAGTTTGCGTTTTTCTTTTCGATGATTCCTTCAATGTAGATTTTTGCAATCGCTTTCCCATTTTTATTCCTCCTGATTATTCACGCCTGTAATGCTGAACTTAAACTTCTTTTATGGCCGCATCAATTTCTTCAATGCCGAGCGTTGACTTTCCTTTTTGATTTGCAATCAGCGAACTTTTGTTCAAAACCGATTCGATTTTTGCACAGCTGAATCCTCGCTTTTTCATCTGGATATGGAACGGAGACCCTTGAATCAAATCTGCCGGGCCGGATAAGTGCCTCGTCCAGTGCCGAAATGCTGTTGGTCGCCGCCAAAACCAAAACGCCGTTGGTCGGTTCAAATCCGTCCAGCTCATTCAAAAGTGCAGTGACAATCCTTGTGTTTTCAGTTTCAATCGCCGAGCCAGAATAGTTTCGCCTTGTCCCGATTCCGTCAAACTCATCGATAAAAACAATGCACGGTGCCTTGCGTCTGGCTTTTTTGAAAAGCAGCTTAACTTTCAGAGGTCCGATTGCCATGAACATGCTTTCAAAATCAGTTGCCTTTGCCGGAATGAAGTTGACCTTGGACTCACCTGCGAGTGCCTTTGCAAAAAGTGTCTTACCGTTTCCAGGTGCACCTTCAAGCAAAATTCCCTTTGGCATACGGATTCCCTTTTTCGCGTATTCGACAGGATGCTTCATAATGTCCATGACCTGCTTCATGTCGTGCTTCAGAGAATCCATGCCGACGACATCATCAAAAGTCACCCCGGTGCGGCGTACAGATTTGAATGTATTCGGCGAAATGAATTTGCGGAACACAAAGAAAACGACCAGAGCCAGAATCAGGTAGAAAACAATGTCCATTATGTTTGAAAAGATTTGCGAAAAATCCTCCTCGATTTTAACGGAGACATTATTTAATAGAAGATATTCCTGCAATGTGGGCGACTGTGGATTTTCCGTCCGAAATTTTTCTTCCGAACCGATTTTTGTGTACTTGATTTTGCCGCTGCTGATTTTTGCAGAATCAATTTTCCCCTGACCGACCTGCTCATAAAAACTCTTGTAGGATTCCGCCGTAGATTTTCCTTCAAAAAGCCCGTCGCCGAAAAACACAAAGCCAAGAACAAGAACCAGCGCAATCAGCACGAAGGGAAAAACGCTTATTTTTTTGTTTGATTTGATTTTTAATCTGTTTGACATAAAATCATTATAGCACGGATTTTGGGAATGTTGAATATGAAGATTTATCCCAACGCCACGTCCAGAATCATCATCAGGATAAATCCACCGGCAAAACCGAGCGGCCCCAGATTTGAGTGTTCACCTTCGGACATTTCGGGAATCAGTTCTTCGACTACGACATAAAACATTGCACCCGCGGCGAACGAAAGCAGGTATGGCAGGACGGTCAAAATGTTTCCGGCAA
>JAFPKH010000036.1:0-3307 GCA_017424825.1 Treponema sp.
GCAACGTCAGGCTTTATGTAGTTCATCGTGTCGTAGATTGCCATGCCAGCGTCAATGTCGCCGCCGGGTGAATTTATGAAAAGCTGGATATCCTCGTTCCCCTCCGACGAAAGATATAGAAGCTGGGCGATTATGCTTTCCGCCATGTCCTCCTCAATCTCCCCGACACAGTGGATGATTCTTTCCTTTAAGTTATATGTCCAGACATCAGTCTGGTTTCCCATTCCAGGTATGATTATCATGATTATGCCTCCTTGTTAAAATGCACTCCCCTACTTCGCCAAAAATCCGCCGGAATATTTCTGCATGTGCTTACGCTCGTTCCGGCAGTATTCTTCTATTGCGGACGCGCTCGGTCGTTTTCCTTCAAGCACCTCGTCAATCTGTATGCGTTTTGCAATGTTGGAAATCTCTTCCGAACTGAGTGAAAATTTGTCGGAAAAACTGGAGACGGTTTTTTCATCGAGCCATTCGATTTTGTTCTGCCAGATTTTTACCTTGGATTCATCGGTCGGTTCAGGGAAGTAAATCTTTCCGTAAAAGTTGTTGTCGAACGCATCGTCATATTCATCACAGACTGCAATCAGTATGCCGGAAAAGCTTTCCATGATTTCCTCGAAGATTTCCTGCACTATCTGTATGACGGTTTCAAATTCGCTGTCAGGTTTTGCAAATCTTTTTTGAAGGAAAATAGACGCTCCTTCCAGAACAAAAACCGGCTTGTGCCTTCCTTCAAGCTTTTCTTTGTCAGCGAATCTTTTATATGTAGAAAACAACGCTTTAAGTGAATCAGGGTTGTTCATCAGCTGGGACGCGGCATTTTTAAGGTTGAAAGAAAACACGCTCCGGTCAGATTTCTTTGCAATCGTAAATGCGGCCTGTTTTTTTGCTGTTTTCCGAACGCCTGAAAAAACAAAGCTTATTCCCGGCGGAAGCCTTTTCTTTTTAAGCTCGTCCTGTTTTGCGGCAAATGAATCATGCTTCAGCAAATCAGAATACTTGCGTATTTTCTCTTCGATTTCATCAGAAAAATAGACGGTACGCTCAAGGATTTTTTTCACTGGAATCAAAAGCTCGTTGTCATCGTCATCATCGAACTGGGGGAAAATGATTTTCGGCATGTTGGAAACAATAGCCGCGCTCACATATTCTGGAATCACATAAAACGGTTCACCGCTTTCGGACTCCAGCTTTTTGATCAGCTTTTTTTCGGCAAGACCGGTCAAATCTTCCTTATAACGCAGAAGATACAGAGGATTGCAGTTCATGAATTCAGGCGACGCAAGGTCATAATACGACACAGGATTTTCGCCGCCCTTAAAGAACACGTAGAAAATGCAGCAGAAAACGACCGTTTCAGAATCATCCGTGTCGAGATATGATTTCAGGATCTTTATCGAACGGTCAAATTCCTTTGTGCGGTAAGGCCTGAAACACGAGCGCTTGAGAATGTTGAAAACTATGGACACATGGCGCAAAAGCCCGTCAAGTCCGGAAATAAAATTATCCATTGCACTCTCCGCTAAAATTCATCAGGATGGCTTCTATAATATTCAGGATCATGGCTTTCGGAATCTTCCGACTCGAACATTCCGCTGAATTCTTCATGTGATTTTATCCAGTCGTAGATTGCAGGATTTTCGTTTGCCGCCGCATAATGCACGAAATTGCGCCCCCACAAATCTTTTGTTTCCACAATCGCACCTGCAGAAAGAAGGGCTGCAAGGACTTCAGGATTTTCATTGTTCTTTGCCACCCAAAAAATCGGACGGCTGAAATCAGATGTCTCGAAATTCGCCGCAAAACCGCTCTGCAAAAGCTTTACGATTACGCCCGGATTCGGATTGCAGCACACGTTGAAGAAGGTTTCCTCTTTCTGGGCATCCATAAAAATCTGGAGCACGTTCGGGTTCGGATTGTTCATGGCCGCAAGCTGGAAAGGAGTCACACCCTTGTCGTCAGTGTCGTTCACGCTGAAATGAGCGCACGCATACTGAACCATGTCCTCGCTTTCATTAAGCGCCGCAAGATGAAGGAGATTTCCGCCGCTGGCTGTCTTTGCGTTGAAATCTGCACCGGCTTTTCTCAATGCAACTATGACGTCGGAATTTTCGTTCCATCTGGCTGCATTCATGATCGGAGTCCATCCGTCGGTATCCCTTTCCTCAAGGTCAAATCCTTTGGTAAGGACATATTCGATCACCGGAAGATTTTTGTTCTTCGCGGCTTCAATCAAAAGGGATTCATTTTCATCGTCACGGGCCTCAATGTTCGCACCGCACTTCAAAAGCATGTCCAGAACGTCCGGATTGCTTGAATTCGATGCGGCAACCAAAAGCGGAGTGGCCTTGAATTTTGTGACGGCCTCAAGATCAGCTCCCTTGTCAACAAAATACTTGACCAGAGCAGGATCACTTGTGGCGGCGGCATAATGGAGCACCGTCCATCCGTCTTCCGTGGCAAAATCCATGCTGTAAGCGCCCAAGCCGATTATATAATCCAGGATTTCGGTTCCCACACCGTCAGAATTCAAAATACCGGCTATAAGAACGAAAATCCTGTCATCTTCGCCGAAAGATTCAAAATCCTTGAGAAGCAGCTTCACAACGTCCAGATTGCCGGCAGAAACCGCATCCTTGAACAAATCCTTGTTTTCTTCTGTCATCGCATCATCCTTAAAAATTTTCTGTCTTCTATTAAGTATAAGCCCTGGTTGGAAAATTGTGAATTTATTTTTTCCGTGATATCAAAACTGTTACCCTGCTCGGATCAAGGAATCAGCGGTGTTTTTTTTCAAGGTAATGGATTGTGAATGCATAAGGATTAGACTATATATTAGTATAGTTATAATAGATTTGTCCGTATCTTTTTTTTGAAAAAACTTGTTTGTCGTGAAACATTTTTCTAAAGTTTTTTCACATACCTGCCGATATGCCGGAATCTTTTTTTTCTGGTAACAGTTTTGTAAGCATCCGTGAAAAAAAAGGATTGTTGCCGTGAATTTCCAAGCAGAGAGTAACAATTTTGATAACAAACTTCCGAAAGCAGAGAAAAAAAGCGGAATTTAAGGCAGAAAACCGGCTCTGGTAACAGTTTTGATAACATAAATTCACCGAAAAACACTATATATAGCGTACAAAAGGACTATAAATTGCAAAAAAACCATACTCAGGCAACATTCGGGTAACAGTTTTGATATCAAAGCCCGGGTTAGCGGAATTTATCCAGGATGAGTAACAGTTTTGACATCAAAATTCCGGCAGAAACACTATATATAGCGTAATAAAACACTATAAAAACATGAAAA
>JAFPKH010000289.1:0-3786 GCA_017424825.1 Treponema sp.
AATATCAGCGGTGAGCTTTTCTCCTGAAAGAAGTTTTGTCGCAACCTGCGCCGCCTTTATTATTCCGAGTCCGCCTTTTGTGAGCTGATCCGTAAGTTCTGTGATTGACGGCATTTTTACCTTGAAATTGCTGACCGAAAGAGTAGGCTTGAAAACAGGAACGTCGAAGCTTGTTGAAAGCGGAATCTCCAGTGAAGTCGTTCCGAGTGCCGAAAGTGCCGGAATCCTGCTTGCGTCCAAAGTAATCTTTCCGTCTATGTCAAACGGAAGGGTTTTTGATGAAGCATAATTTTTTGCGAATTCAAGGATTGAAGTGTAGGGCACTTTGAAGGACATCGTGTTTGATGAAGTGGCCTGCGCGTTGATTGTCAGTCCGTTCGTTGATTTCATGGAAGTGACTTTTGATTTGTTGCAGTCAATGTCCATGGAAATGTCTTTGAGCGAAATCGAAACTCCGTATGGATTTTTGACCGCATAGTTGCAGTTGAAGGAAATGCCCTCCAAATCCAATCCGCTTATGGAAACGGACTTTATTTCTGCGCTCGGCATCTGGACAAGGCCTTCCAATGATTCGCAGGAGAATGACAGCAATGCCAGTATTCCTGCAAAGACAGCGGCAAAAACAGATGATTTTTTCATTTTGTAGCTCCTGATTAGCTTGCACTGTAACGTGCTTTGATGAGGATAAAATCCTGCTCCATATAGAATACTTCCGTTTCTTGAAAATTTCCAGAATTTTTTTTGATGGGGGCACAAAAAAACGGACCGGTATGATTACCAGCCCGCTAAAACAGGAGGAAGGCGTTTTTGTTATCAATTTATGGCAGTTACCATTGGATGCTGTAGGTCTGGTCTGCCGTCATCGTCAAAAAATCAAGCAGCGGAATGCTGAACGTTGCTTTTGAAGCGCTTGCCTTGCCGGATTTTGGAACAGCGGCATTTTTTATGCTTTTGCCCTTCGGCGGTGCCATGGATATGTCGATCGTTGCCTGGGAAAGTTCTTTTGCAATCTCTTCACCATATATTGAAGCAATCAGCATTCTATAGTCTTCTTTTGACATCGTTTCGCCCGTGAAAACCGGAGCCATGAACAAATCAAGGTAGTTTTTCGTGGATTGCGGAAGTCCGCCTGCGAATGTCTTAAGGTTTTTTGGTGAAAGCTTCAGTGCCATGACGTTTGAACCGCATGATACGAAATCTGTCGCGCGCAATGTTCCTGTGGCATGGGTCTGCTTGCTTGCGGCCGGCAATGTTCCTGATGTTTCAAGGGAATTTTCGGTCGGGTTTGAGGCCTTTACGTTCGAAAAATCAGAATCTTTCATGGCTTCTTTTATTACGTCGGCAGAAAAGAATCCTGATGATTTTTGCTTGGGGCTTCCCATGGTTGCAGAAATCGATTTTATCGTGTCGGAAAGTGCCTTGCCGAAACTTGCGCTGAATTCAACGTCAGTTCCGCCGTCTGCTTTTGCCGTCAGGCTGATTTTGCTTGAGCAGCTTGCAAATCCCAAGATTGCGGTCAAAAATATGAATGTGCAAATGTATCTTGTCGTGTGTTTCATGCTTGATAAACAACCCCGGTTTGATTTTCGTTACTATTTTTTTTACAGCTCTTCGGAGTGTGACGTTTGCCCTGCGTTTTCTTCGGTTTCCGAAAGATTTTCAGACTCCTGGCTTTCCGTTTCCTGAGTGTCTTCGGAATCTTCAGGCAGGGCTGCAACGAGTGGTTCCGGAGCTGGTTCGGCCGTCATGTCATTTTCCGTGGCAGGTGCTTCAATCGTTTCTTCTTCTATTGGTGTAGGCGGAAGAAATCTTGCGTATCCGTAAAAATGCTTTTCCCAGTAGCTGTCGTTTATGGAGCTTACGATCACTCCCGTGTATTTTCCGTCGCTTGCTGAATGGAGGAAAATCCTTTCGCCGTCAAGCCTGCCTTCTCCGTGATAAAGCCCCAGGTAGATTCCGACATGGGTTATATTGTATGTGTCGCCGCTTTTTACCGCAAAGAAAATCAAGTCGCCCGGTTCCCTTTCTTCCGGTGATATATGCTCAAGGCTTTTGTACATCATGGCAGCTGAACCTGAAATTTTCTTTTCAAGTGCTTTTTCTGCCACATATCCCACGAATCCGCTGCAGTCCAATCCTGTCTCAGGCCTTTTTCCTCCCCAGACATAGGGAATGCCCTGCAACGTAAGCCCGTAGTCAATCAGTTTCTGTCTTTCTTCCGAAACATGCGTCTCAGCAAATATAGAAGAAATCAGAATCAAAAAAAACAGTTCGACAAAAAATGCTTTGCGGAAATTCTTCATGGCGGCCTCTCTTTGGAATGTGGATTTTTTTTAGTATCGGCAGATTTTAAAAAATTCCCCAAAATATCTTTTGACGGCAAAGGTTACATGAAAAATCGTAAAAAAATTTGAAAAAATTCGGAAAAATAGGTGAATTTTCGGAAAATTTAAAAAAAATAGCAAAAAAAGTGAAAAAATCACTGTCAAATTCACTAAAAAGCAATCAAAACGCTTGACTTGTTGGTAAAGTATGTTATTATTCTGATTAAGTGTTTGACCATTTTTGGTGGACATTCTTAATTAGAAAAAATCATACAGGCCAAAAACAGGAGGTAATTTGTATGAAAAAAATGTTGGTAACAGGACTTGCTGCTGTCGTTGCAGCATCTTGCTTGTTCGTTGGTTGTCAGAAGAAAGATGGTGGTACAGCAGCTGCAAATAAGGGTGGCGACGCTGCACCAGCTGCAGAAGGAAAGGTTCTGAACATTTATGTATGGAACGAAGAATTCCAGACACGTGTTAAGAAGTACTATCCAGGATACAACGAAGCTAATGACACAATTGGCGACGTAAAGGTAAACTGGGTTATTACTCCTAACCAGGGCAATGCATATCAGGACAAGCTTGATGAAGTTCTTGCACAGCAGGCTTCAGCAAAGGCAGATGACAAGGTTGATATCTTCCTCGTAGAATCTGACTATGCTCTCAAGTACACAGATACACCTTATGCTCTCGATGTTAAGGCTGACCTCGGATTCACTGATGCAGACCTCTCAAAGCAGTATCAGTACACAAAGGACATCATGACAGCTAATGGAAAGCTCAAGGGTCTTACATGGCAGGCATGTCCAGCTGGTGTTATCTACCGCCGCTCAATTGCAAAGGCACTCTTCGGAACTGACGATCCAGAAACAGTACAGACAAAGATCTCTAACTGGTCTGACTTCGACAAGGTTGCTGCAGATGCAAAGGCAAAGGGATACTTCATGGTTTCTGGATACGATGATGACTACCGCGTATTCTCTGACAACGTAAAGTCTCCATGGGTTGTTAACGGAAAGATCAATGTTGATGATTCAATCCGCGAATGGGTTGCACAGCAGAAAGAATACACAGACAAGGGCTACAACAACAAGGCAGCTCTCTGGTCACAGGAACAGTGGGACGGAGCAAAGAAGGACGGAAAAGTATTCTGCTACTTCGGACCGGCTTGGTTCATCGACTTCTCTCTCGCTCCACAGGTTGGAGATGCTGAGACTGGTTCATACGGTGACTGGGCATTCTGCAAAGGACCACAGGGCTACTCATGGGGTGGAACTTGGATCTGCGCAGCTGCTGGAACAGACAACAAGACTCTCGTAAAGGACATCCTTGCTAAGTTGACAACTGATGATGAGGTCATGACCCGCATCGCAAAGGAAGAAGGAGACTTCACAAACAACGAAAAGGCTATGGAAGCAGTTGCTAACAGCGATTATGGCAACCCATTCCTCGGTGGACAGAA
>JAFPKH010000290.1:0-3112 GCA_017424825.1 Treponema sp.
CCGAACGAAAAGGCAACGGGAATCAAGAATGTTTCCGTAAACGAGCCTTATTTCACCGGTCACTTTCCTGGCACACCGATAATGCCGGGAGTCCTGATTGTTGAAAGCTGCGCACAGCTCTGCTCACTGGTCATCGAAAAGAGTCCTGAAGATTTGAACGACAAGCTCTATGTCCTCCTTAAAATCGACGGATTCAAGTTCATAAAACCGGTCATCCCGGGCGACAGACTTGAGATTACCGTCAACAAGACAAAGGGCGGCGGAGTTCTGGTTGGATTCGACTGTGTCGTAAAAGTTGATGGAGCCGTTTTTGCAAAGGGTGCACTCACTTTCACGACAATCCCGAAAGAAGCTGTCGGACACTAAGAAAAGGGAATCTGGAAAACTGTAGATATGAAAAAAATTCTGGTAATAAACGGCAGCCCCAAAAAAGAACAGAGCACGACAATGGCTGTGACGAACGCTTTTGTAAAAGGACTCTTGAGTTCCGGTAAATACGAAAGCGAGACGCTGACCGTTTCAAGCATGAACATAAAGCCGTGCCTCGGTTGCCTTGGATGCTGGGGAATAAGCGAAGGAGAGTGCATCATAAAAGACGATGACATTCCAATGCTAAAATCCAAAATCCTTGCGGCGGACATTATTGTACTGAGCTTCCCGCTGTTCTATTTCGGGATGCCCGGTTCAATGAAATGCGCGGTTGACCGTCTTCTGAGCATACTCAACACCTATGAGGGACAGGATGTGCCGGAAAACAAATCGTTCCATGGATTCAGATACGATATGACCGGAAAAAAGCTGGTCCTGATTTCTGGATGCGCATGGAATGATTTCCGTGTGTTCTCCCCGTTGCTGCAGCAGTTTGATTGCATAGTCGGCCCGGGAAAATACACGGCCCTGTTCTGTCCGCAGATAAAGGCAATCGTTGACCAGGGAATGCGCCCGCGTCTGATTCGCTATCTTAAAAGCTATGAGGATGCCGGACTTGAATTTGCGGAAAACCTTGCACTGTCGCCGGAAACTTCTGAAAGACTAAAGAAGACTCCATTCTCAAAGGATGTCTACACCCAGATTCTCAAAATGAACTGGCAGCAGGAAAGGGAAAAAGGCAACAAAAAAGGTGGAAATCAGTAGGTCGAACGATTTTCAGTCGATTCCCGAAAGTTTTTCCGCATTTTCAAGGATTACGCCGATTGTGCGTTGAAGAAGCTTGGTGTGATGATCCACAATCTTAATCGGGTCATCCATCATGCCGTTTTTAATCCATCGAAGGATGGAAGATGCCACAACGTCAGAAATCAGCCCCGCAATGATTTTCAGTTCGGAATCAGGGACCTTGAATGGCTTGGCGTTAAGGCAGATGTTGTAGTAACCGAACGGTTCAATGATTTTGAAAAGCAGTTCCTCCAAATCAGTATGGAGAAGCGAAGTAAAGATATTCTGGACCAATTTTTTATTTTCGTAGAAAAAGCGAAGGATGCTTTTTAGGGCCACATCCCAATTGACCTGCAGGAGTTTTTCTTCTGTAAAGTCTTCGCTCAGGCCCATTGATTTTTTTAAGGCACTGGCAATATATTCAGTCACAAGGCTGTATTTGTCCGTGAAATAATAGTAAAAAGTTTTTCTGTTGATATTGCATTTTTTTACAATATCCTTAACGGAAATTTTACTGAATTTTTCAGTTTCTAACATTTCTATGCAGGATTCCATGATTTCCTGCTTGGTTTTGTTTGACATAAGTAAAGTATACCATTATTGGAGAAGATATAAAATGTCTGTGGTTTCAAAAATTGCTTTTGCACTGGTAAAGGCATACATCAAAGTTGCATATCGCCCGACAACATTAAAAGTCGGAGAGCCTGCAATCTACATCGCAAATCATACCGCACTCAAAGATCCGCCGTTCATGCTGACCATGCTCAAGGGAAAAACCAGAATCGTGGTTGCAAAAGACTGGTACGAAAAGAAAAACCTCAACTGGATAATGAGGGGCGGCACCTGTATTCCATGCGACCGATATTCAATGGACACCGAATGGACACAAAAGGCGAAAAAATCACTTCAGGAAGGATATTCCGTAATCATATTCCCGGAAGGAAAAATCAGGACGGACGGTGAATTGAACGAATTTAAGTCCGGATTTGCTTTCCTTGCAAGATATACCGGAGCACCCGTCATTCCGATTGGAATCAGCGGTTCGTATAAATTCGGAAGAAAAACGAAATATGTTGTCGGTCAGCCTGAAAAAGTCACAAGAACACCTGGCGTACCTTCGTCTCAGGATTTGGCTCAGAAAAGCGAACACTTCAGGCAGGTTGTCATCGATTTGAAAAAACAAGCATTGGAGGACAAAAAATGAAACTTGGGATTGTTTTTGAAGGCGGTTCTAGAAAAGTCATGTTTTCGGCCGGTGTAATCGACGCAATGATTGATGAAAACCTCAGCTTTGATTACGTCCTTGGCGTTTCTGCCGGTGCCCACTGCGCATTGAATTTCGTCACCAAACAGCGTGGACGTGTTTTTCAGATTCTAAAACCAAGCAAAGTACGCGAAGGTAAGCGTGCCCATGCAATCAGGGATGGAATAGAAAAGGAACTTCACATATTGAACTACGAATCCCAATACGGCGAATATCCGTTTGATTTCCAGACCCTTTTCAATTCAAAAACCGAATATGAAATCTGTGCAACCTGCGGTGAAACTGCCAAGCCGGATTATTTTACCGAGCGCAAGGATGAAAAGCACCTTTTGGACATACTGAATGCAAGCTGTTCACTTCCAATCCTGTTTCCATTTACGGAAATCGGTGGAAAGCACTATGTTGACGGATGCATCTCAAATTCGATACCGTTCGACAGGGCATTTGAAAAAGGATGCGACAAGGTTGTGATTGTCTCGACAAAATATTGGGAAGACAAGCCTACTGATTTTGAGCGTTACAGTCTTCTGCTGCAGCCGATGTATAAAAAGAAGTATCCGGAGCTTTACAAGGCCCTAATCAACCGATACGACGAATACATGAAGCAGATGGGAAAAATCGAAATGCTGGAAGAGATGGGCAAGGTTTTCGTCATAAAGCCACAGCAGGCACTTTGCGGAGTTTTTTCCGTGC
>JAFPKH010000291.1:0-4325 GCA_017424825.1 Treponema sp.
CCGCTGTACATTTTTCCTGAAGACCAGGATTCCAAAAAGACTTCGGTTCCGGTCAAAAACCTGATGAAAAATGATTTTGAAAAAGCCGGCAAAGACCTGAAATCATTCATGGCAAAGACGAAAAAAGATAGCGATGCATACAACCGGGCAAGATTCTATCTGGCAGAATGCATGTATTTTACGGGAGATTTTGCCTCGGCTGCAAAGGAATTCTCTTTCATGCAGGAAATTTACAAAAAACTTTGCGAAACATGGTCAAGAAGCGCGCTGGACCTCATGGAAAAGCCGGAAAACTAAAAATAATAATACCGGGGTCAAATTATGGTAAATGACCTCGGTATCATAATGCAAAAGTGATTCCAACAAGAATGGATAGACTCCAGGAATGGATCGTTCTAGGAATGGATAGCCTCCAGGAATGGATAGCTCACAAGATTGAGCGTATCATGTTTATGAAGGAAGATTCCCTTGCCGGGGCTTTCATGTCTTCCTTTATTGATTCCTTTTCTGCTGATGCGGCTGATGCTGTGGCAGGTTTTCCGTCGGAATCTGCTGCAGGACGAGTATCGGTTACGATGTTGCCCGCAATTGAAGAAGAGCCTGTAAGCTTTACGAGAATCAGGTCGTCCCCTACGTTCAGTGAATCATAGAAGCCCTTTTTCTTGTACGTTCCTTCAGAAATCTCTTCGCCCACAGTGTCGATCGTGAAAGTTCCCAAAACGTCGCTTTCGTTGTAATAGACTCCTGATCCTGTATCTGCGGTAAGAACCCTGCCTTTTTTAACCACGTCGAACTGCGCTCCCTTGGTTATGCCGTCGCTTTTTCCAAGATCACAGAGGACTGTCGAAGTGGAATTGTAGAGGACTTTTCCGCGTATCGGAAGTATGTCAAGAACGGCCTGCCTCAATCTGCGCACTGATTTTGCAACCCTGTCGTTTCCGGTGCGGTAGACCTTTATGTTTGTCGTCTTGGTTCCGGTCCTTGCAGAATACATGTCAGCGCACAAAGTGAACGAGCGTTCCGTTTCGTCAACTGAAATTATGAGGAAATAATCCATTCCTGACGTGCGTGCCAAACGGTATGCCTGGGCAAATCCTTCCACACCGTCGGCGCGGACATCTACCGTAGTCACTGAAACTCCGTTGAACAAATCTTTTGTGGCGTTGGCGATAATCTCCTCAGCATCCGAATGAAGGGTGTTCACCGGTGTCTTCTGGAAATACACGCCTATGCTCCACCTTGATTTGTCCAGGTAGAACGGATCCATGTTGTATTTGTTGGCAAGGCTTGTCCTGAGCATGCTTTCAAGGCCTTCCATAGTGTCGTCGTTCTTTTTCTGCTGTGCGGTGCGTGTTGCGGAAGGAGTGTTTTCATCCGTGCGTGCTGCAGGATAGTTCTTCTGGTTTTCCTTTATGAATTTGAGCTGCTTCAGATAAAGCTCATAGAATCCGTCTCTCTGAAGGAGGTTTGCAAAAGACTGGCGTGCCTTTGTGTTGAGGGGATCAATTGAAAGCGCTTTCTGATATTCGTACCTTTCGCTTGGACCGTCATAGGCAAGATTGAACTGGGCTGCCTTTGAGATATGGAATTTAGCCCATTCCGTGCGGCGTGAGTCTTCTATTGCAAGATTTGAATTCACGAGCTGCTCAAGTGCAAGGCGCATGATTTCGTCCAGAGGATCAATTGAAAGCCCGATGTTGAAAGTTTCGATTGCATTTTCATAGCGTCCGAGCCTTTCCTGTGCAAGCCCCATGAGATACCATGCTACCGAAAGCTTGCGGTTGCGTCCCGTGAGGAATTCACAGATGTCGATTACTTCATCGTAGCGTCCCTGAGAAAAAAGTATGTCGGCTAAAAGCTTGTAGGCTTCGTCATAGTTTCCCTTGATCTGGACTGCACTTCTTGCACGGCGTTCGGCTTCCTTGACATCTCCCCTTTTTGCGGCGAGATATGAAGCAAGGTAATGCACCTCTGCCTCTCCGCTGTGATATTCAAGCGCCTGGTTTACATAGCGTTCCGCGGCGGCGTTGTTTCCCTGCTCGGCTGCAACCAAAGCAAGGCTCAGAAGTGCCTTACGGCTTGTGCTGTCCCTTTTGAGAGCGTCAAGATAGCGTTTTTCTGCTGACAATAAGCTTCCGTTGTACAAATCTATTTCTGCAAGCCCGAAACGTGCGTTCACGTCGTTAGGATATTTTTTGAGCACTTCATTGAAAACGTTGCGTGCCTCATCAATGCGTCCGAGAGAGATGAGCGACATGCCCTTGAGGTTCTGTATGTCAGTCAGGTTGCGTGAATACTTTGCGGCGACATCAGCATATTTTACGGCAAGGTCATATTCTCCGAGGTGGAAAGTGCAGAACGCAAGGTTGTACCATGCATCACCGTACTGAGGGTTAAGCTGAAGGGCTTCCCTGTAAGATTCTATAGCAGAATAATAGTCTTCCCTCTGCTGAAACTGATACGCTCGGTTGTAAAGCGAAAGAGCGGTCTTGGATTCCGCAAAGGCACCGGTCACCGAACATGACAGTGCAAGGGCCGCCAAAACACACTTAAGCTTATCAGAAAACTTCCTCATATTTCCTCCCAAAAATACGAGCCATGGCATATCCAAATCCCATCACGCGGGCTTTTAGATAGAAGCTAGTCCTCGTCTTTTTCTTTTCGGCATATTATCTTTATGACATTAACCTTATGGCCTTCCATGTCCTGCACTATAAAATCATAGTCCTTCCATGAAGCCTTTTCGAATTTCACCGGTATCCTTCCGAACATGTCGAACACGAATCCGCCGAGAGTGTCGAAATCTTCCGTTGGGAAAGACGCTCCTATGGTTTCGTTCAGGTCATCCATAGAAACGCGTGCATCACAGACCCACACGTTGTCGCCCATTGAAAGTATGTCCTCACGCTCATTGTCGAATTCATCCTGTATGTCACCGACAATCTGCTCGATTATGTCTTCCATGCAGACGATTCCGCTCACGCCGCCGTATTCATCTATGGCAATGGCAATGTGGAGGTGCTTTCTCTTGAACTCGCGCAGCAGGCTGTCTATATGCTTGCTTTCCGGGACAAAATAGGCTTTCCTGTAGATTTTGGAAAGATCGACCGTCTCAGAAGTGGCAAACGCCTTGATTATGTCCTTCACGTACAGAACTCCCACAACATTGTCGATGGAGCCTGAATAAACCGGGAAGCGTGAATGTCCGCTCTCTATTATGCTTTTAAGGAGCTGATCCTGCGGTATGTCGATCGAGATGAAATCAACGTCGATTCTCGGAACCATCACTTCCTTTACCGTGGTGACCGCCAAATCTTCGACGCCCTTTATCATGTCGTTTTTTTCTTCCGCAAGAAGCTCCTGTTGCGAAGGAACCCCCTCAGCAGATTCCGAACCGTTTTTCCTTGTTTTTTTCTTTCCTAAACCAAATAGTCCCATTTCTTTTTTCTATCCTTAAAAAAGCGTTGTGCCTTCAAATTTTTCCATAAGATCCTTTTGTATGCGGAGCATCTCACATTCAGGCTCCCTGCCCTTTTCGACATGCTCCTCCCCGTGATCCATGCCGTGAAGGTGAAGGATTCCGTGGATAATGAGCCTCTTAAGCTCCTCGTTTTCCGAAACCTCAAAATATGCGGCATTTTTAGGAAGCGTCTCAAGGCTGATGGCGATGTCACCGATGCATGTCCATACATTGTTCTCGTCATCAGTGTATGAATCACCGTTCTCAAAACTAAGAACATCGGTCGGGGCATCAATGTTACGGTATTCTTTGTTCAAATTCTGGATAAAAACGTCGTTGCAGAACATCACGGAGATTTCCTCACCGTCGTACCCCATTTCATCCATTACGGAGCCTACGAAAGGCGCTATGTTTTTTTCCCATGCCGGCTTTTCCATACCGTCCATAAAATCTACCAGAATATTGTTCGCCATAATCATTCCCCGTCTTCCGTCTTTTTTGAAGCCCTGCTTTTGCCAGCTGAGGATTTTACGGAAGATCTCCTTGATTTTTTCTCTTCCTTTTCTTCCGCCGTTTTTTTGCCCACGGCCAAGGTTCTAAGCGTTTTTTCAGCCGTTTCCGCCGGTCTTTCAGTGCTTTTGGCTGATTGCCCCGCACTTTCGGCTGTT
This sequence comes from Treponema sp., assembly GCA_017424825.1. GTDB lineage: Bacteria > Spirochaetota > Spirochaetia > Treponematales > Treponemataceae > Treponema_D. Next base: position 4,129 of record JAFPKH010000291.1, read on the forward strand.
TTTTCATTTTCATCCGCATCACCAGGGGTTTTCTGTTCTTCCTGAGCAGGTTCCGGCTGATACTTTACGCGTGTATAATTTTTATCATTCAGCTCCTTAAGGAAAGCAGCCTTTATTATTTCTATGTCGCCGTATGTTATGCCGCTTCCGTCAAGCTGATGGTCTGCAATCTTTGCGTTCACTATGTTTTCTATGAG
>JAFPKH010000292.1:0-4868 GCA_017424825.1 Treponema sp.
AGATTACCGGCTTTTACGGCCTTCAGTCTGTCTGCGTTGCGCCCTATGCACTTTTGGAATCCCTTCTGGTTCGTTATTATTCCCATCTGCCATCCCGGGAAATCTTCAAAAAGAGATGCCATGCCCTTGTAAAGCTCTTCCGCCTGACTTACATCCCCAATGCGCTCGCCGTAGGGTGGGTTTGTGATTATCATGCCGGTTTCATAAGGTGCGCTCAGATCAGCAAAATCACTGACGATGAATTCCGGGCGCATGATTTTTGCGTCGCTTCCTATCATCTGGAGTGCGCGGCCGGCAGTCACACAAGCATGCTCCGCATTGAGCTTTGCCCTTGAAACAGCGGCAGGATCAATGTCGCTTCCCGTTATCCTGCAATCAACGTCAGTCCTGATTTTTTCAGCTTCGGCACGCTTTATGTCCAAAAGTCTGGAAGAATCGAAAAACACAAGGTTTTCAAAAGCAAAATGCCGTCCTAGTCCGGGTGCAACATTATGTGCGTAGAGAACGGCTTCCGTGACTATCGTTCCGCTTCCGCAGAAAGGATCATGCAATGGGAGCTTTCTTCTCCAGACCATTTCCTGAAGCAATACCGCAGCAGTCGTTTCCCTTAGAGGAGCTGTTCCGCCGTCTGTCCTGTAGCCCCTTTTGTGCAGTGCTTCACCGCTTGTATCAACCAGTACGGTCGCATGGTTTTCGTCGAGATATACGCGTATGTCGCATTTTTCACCGGATTCCGGAAGGCTCGTCATGTGCCACAAATCACCGAGCTTTGTATATACGGCCTTTTGAATCATCGACTGAACCGTATGCTCACTGCTTATGCGGCTTTTATAGATCCTGACTTTATCAACTACAATGCGCACGTCCTTCCTGAAATAATCCTGCCACGGAACGTCATAGCATCCGTCAAAAAGCTCATCAAAATTATACGCAGGATATTCCGCCGCCACTATATAAACCCTGTCGCAAGTCCTGAGGCAGACATTGGCCTTGTAAAGAGCATCGTCATCACCGGTAAAGAACACACGACCGGGTGCATTGCCCGCAAGAGAGTAACCGAGATGCTTGATTTCGTTTCCAAGGACATGTTCCGCCCCGACCGCACATAAAGCCGCATACTTATTCATAGATGACATTTTATTGAATTTTGTCATAATCAACAAGTACCACGGCAAAAAAATCACGGCCTACAGGAAAATGCTTTTTGGAAATCACCTTTATTTCACCTGCGCAATGCCTTTCATCTCTTTCAGATTGTGGTATCCGTGGGTTTTCATAAAGCGGCGCAATCCTTCTGCAACTTCAAGCGCAACGTTCGGATTGGCAAAAGTCGCGCTTCCGATCTGCACTGCATCAGCACCGGCCATTATGAATTCAACGGCATCCTGCCATTTTTCAATTCCGCCTATACCGATTACAGGAACCCTTTTTTCTTCCGGCATCTTGTTGATTTCCTCAACGACATCGTAGACCATGCGCAGTGCAATCGGCTTTATTGCAGGACCGCACAATCCGGCCCGGATGTTTTCAAAGAACGGCTTTCCTTTTTCGATATCGACCGCAACGGCAAGGAATGTGTTCACAAGACTCAATGCATCGGCTCCGGCTTCTATACATGCCCTTGCAACTGCACGCAAATCCGGCGCATTAGGCGTAAGCTTGACGATCAAAGGCTTTTTCGTAACCGCACGCACTGCACCAACACACTCTGCCGCCGCATCAGGATTCATTCCCCATGCTTGTCCGCCTGCTTTTACGTTCGGGCAGCTTATGTTCAGCTCTATCATCTTCACGTCGGTCCTATCGGCCATTTCGACGGCTTTTGTATAGGATGCAAGATCATGACCGGCAACGTTGAGTATAATCACGCTGTCAATCTTGAGCATTTCGGGGAGTATCTTTTCAACCACTTCCTCCATGCCCGGATTTTGAAGGCCTATTGAATTTATGTCACCGCCCGTAACTTCTATGCTCCGTTCTCCCGGATTTCCCTCGCGCGGTTCAAGAGTAGTGCCTTTGGAAGAAATACCACCCCATGCATTTACGTCCGAAAACCCTCGGAAATTCTGACCATAGCCGAAAGTACCTGATGCGGCAATCAGCGGATTTTTAAAATGCACGCCGCATATGTCCACGCCAAGATCAGGCTCTTCATTTTCTTCAAGAGGCTTTCTCCTGGGCTGCGGTTTTGAAAAATGTATTATGGAAGAATCAAAAACAGGCCCGTCCTTGCAAACCCTGAGCAGACCTTTGCTTGTTTCTACGGTACATCCAAGGCAGGCACCGGCTCCGCAAAGCATGCGGTGTTCAAGGCTCAGATATGCCTTTACCCCTGTTTCATCCGCAATCTTCTGGATATATGCAAGCATAGGTTCCGGCCCGCAGGCAAAAATATACTTATACCCGGCTTCCCTGATTTTTTCTGCCGTCAAAGCAGCGCTCAGCATACCGTGGATTCCTTCGCTTCCGTCATCAGTAGTGACAAAAAGCTCCCTCGGCCTGACAAAATCAAGCGCATATGAACCAGAACGGAAACTTGCAAAAAAATCGTAGCTCTTTTCCTTTAATGATGATGCGAAATTTGCAACCGGTGCAGTACCAATGCCACCTCCGGCGATACATATTTCCACCTTGCCGCCTTCAGATTCAGGAGCCTCAAAAACATTTCCCATCGGTCCTGACAAAACGGCTTCCTCTCCCTGAACCATGGAGCAAAGTTCTTTGGTACCGGTTCCTTTTTCAAGAATCATAAACTGGAGCTCAAGCTTGCGTTTTCCGTTTTCCCGGATTTCTTCCGAATGATAGACAGAAATCGGGCGACCGAAATATGCGGCGCTTTTTTTGCTCCGTATCATGTAAAACTGCCCCGGTTCCGGAACGATCTGGGTTTCACGCTCAAGCTCAATCACTACCTGCAGAAGATAAACATTCGGCTGTCCGTCAATCTTCCTGACAAACTGCACGACACCGCTACCATAAAACTGAATTCCATTACCTTCGGAATCAACAAGTGCTTCATCTATCATAATGATTTTAATATATCAGTTTTCACATCTCCCCTCTACAACTTATGCAGCCTGATTTTCAATTTTTTCCTAGGCAAAAACCGCAGGATTATGGTATTTTTATTATAGATTTTATATTTTTATTGAATTTTTCCGCTTATAAAAAGATTAGGAAACACAAAAGGGCGGCCGTTGATTTTATGATGGCATTTGTCCTATAAAATGGAGGAACGTATGAGAACATTTACCGGCTACCAGAAGGGACTGAACCTTGGCGGATGGATTTCACAGTGCGTCGCAAATACGGAAGAGCACTACAACAATTTCATCACCGAAAAGGACATAGAGCAGATTGCGAAATGGAACTATGACCACGTGAGGCTTCCCATCGATTATGAAATCATCATGAGCGAAGACGGATTTTTCCTTCCTTCAGGATTCAGGCACATCGACGACTGCATTTCATGGTGCAAAAAACACGGCCTCAACATAATCCTTGACCTGCACAAGACCAAGGGGTACATGTTCGACAAGGATGCTGTCAAAGACCCCGACCTGTTTTTCCATGACAAGGCCCTCCAGGATGTGTTCGTAAAAATCTGGTGCTTCATGGCGGAAAGGTACGGAAAATATTCTGATTTTGTTGCTCTTGAGCTTTTGAACGAAATAGTAAACCCGAATCTTCAGGATGATTGGAACAGGATTGCGACAAGGGCATTCAAGGAAATCAGGCAGTTTGCACCGGACTCATGGATTGTTGTCGGAGGCGTGAACTACAACAGCGTATCTGCGGTTCCTGGAATCGACGTTCCTTATGACGAAAAGACGGTGTTCACTTTCCACTGCTACGAGCCGCTTGTGTTTACGCATCAAAAGGCATACTGGGTCGAAAAGATGCCGCCGGATTTTGACGTTTCATATCCGGGACCTTCAATCGACTACATCCGCGAAAAAAGCAGGCTGATTCCACAGGCACGCCACGGAGCCATTTTCGACAAGGACATGGACGATTTGCAGCTTGACGAAAACTTCTTTGAATATCTTTTCAAACCGGCTCTGGACACAGCAGAAAAGAAGAACGTCCCCCTCTATTGCGGAGAATACGGAGTTCTGGACAGGGCACCCGTCGAAGATACCCTCAGATGGCTGAACGACATCCACAAGGCTCTGGAAAACCATGGAATCGGACGCGCACTCTGGAACTACAAGCAGAAAGATTTCGGACTTGCAGATTCCCACTACGACCCGATACGTGAGGCTGTGGTTTCAAAAAACTGAAAGATTCTAGGACAAACGTGCCATTTCATAGTATAATAAAATCATGAAGTTCAAGAGATTTTTTGTAAAATGGCACGTTTATTTTTATGGGCTCATCTGCATTTTGGCAAACGTCCTGGCGGTTCTGTCAACGAACATTTCCGGCTTTCCCATGCCCAAGTCCGAGACCCTTGATTTGTGGGAAGAGTTTCTGGGACGACATGAAAAAATAATAAGCTCCGTAAGCCTGCTCTGCTATTTCATCCCGGTTGTATTGTGCGTTTTATATTCAATGAAAGCATTCAGACGAAGTCCCGCCGACAAAGAGTACATCAAGGTCAGGGTCCACATTCCGGGCGCGTTTGCATTGCGGGGAATTACCGGTTGGATCTGCAATCTTATTCTTGAAACCGCGTTCCTGATTTATTTTAAGACACAGCACAATGTCCCGATTACATTCATAGTGATTCCGTCACTTGCATCATACATTTTTCTTTCGATGTTCTCATTCACGCTCACATATTTTACGCTGGAAACTCTGAACAGAAACGTGGTGCTTCCCGAAATCTACCCGGACGGAAACATCTCCGGCACGGAACGCATGTC
>JAFPKH010000293.1:0-4325 GCA_017424825.1 Treponema sp.
GGTACATATACATTTAGTGAGGTTCTCTAATCCATAATTAGAAACTTTGCTGAATAAAATTAAAGGATCCCGATTTTTCGGGTTTTAAAAGTCATTACAAGGATGCAGACGAAAAAGACAGGATGCTGCGTTCTTTCTTAAAATAAAGTTTAGAACTGTGTTCCGATGCAGTTCAAGGAGTATTTATGAAATTTTCAAAAAAGGGAGCGGTTGCCGCAGTCGCTGCTCTTGTTTTAGGAACTTCAGCCGCATTTGCGGAAGTATCTTTTACAAATAAAGTAAAGTCCGGTATCGTAGACATCACTTTCTTGGAGAAGGGAAAGGGTGTTGACGTGTTCTTCAGCGGAATCTCAGAAAGAATCGAAGCGGAATATACATCAGACAAGTTCAGCTTCGGTGCAGACGGCGAGCTTACTTTGGACGCACAGCCGGGACCTCAGTATATTTACCCGGATGCAAGTTTTACTGAAGCATACAGGTTCATGGATCTCAAGTGGACTGACCTGGACTTCTACCTTGAATTCCGCCCATGGAACTTCCTCACGATTTTCTTGAGCGATGAAATCTATACTCCAGGTTCATATCTTCCTGTAGTCGGTTTCAACATGGGTTCAGGAAACCTTGGAAGCGACTTCGGTGTTTTGGTAACTCCTATCAACGGACTCAGGATTGCAGCAGGTCTTGACGTAATCAGCTACTTCGGCGGAGATGCAAAGAACGACAAGGACGTTTGGATCCACACACCTATTTCAGAAGCTCTTCCAAAACTCAACATCGGCGTTGACTATACATACAAGAACATGTGGTCTGTAGGTCTCGTTGCACGCAACATCCTCAACTGGACACCTTACAAGGATGCTTCAATCGGATTGTTCGGATCTTTCACAGGTGTTGAAGGATGGGCATTCTACTCAGGCTTGATGTTCAACCACAACTATGACTGGTACTGGGATGTCAACGATCAGTATCCGAACGCAAACATCGTCGGATTCATCGGTGAATACAGGGTTGAAGGATTGTTCCTCTTTGACTTGGGCTTGAGCTGCTGGAACGACAAGATTTCCGTTGACTTCGACCTTTCAACGAACTTCGGTGCCAACAGAGCCTATGACTGGGACGGACGCTATGCAAGGCTCGGTGGAACAGAACTCTTCAACGATGCAGCCAACACAAGCGTTGCAAAGCAGTACAAGCACTTCTATGACCGCTATGACCTCTATTCAGGACTCCGCGGAAAGTATCAGTTCACAAAGGCATTCAGCACGGACATCACTCTTAAGGGTATCGGTGACTTCAATGCAAGGCTCAGCCGCGTAGACAACAATAATGATCCATATAAGAGCGGAAACCTCAGCCCAGAAAGCGCATTTGACGGACGCGGTGTTGTATTCGAAATGATTCCTACATTCGCATATTCATTCGGCCGCCACAAGATTTCTACTGGTGTTGACGTAGTCTTCACAGATCCATATGTGACGATCAGCTTCCCGACTGTTTGGACATACCGCTTCTAATTGGAGCTTTGGATTCCGATCTTGCTTACTTGAAACGTTGCACCCGGAATCCATGTTTCAACAAGAAAAAAATAAACGCCTGGATTTTTTTCCGGGCGTTTTTTTATGCATTGGAATCAAAATGTGTTCATTGAACGAAGCCGAAATGCAGTCATTGAACGAAGCCGAAATGCAGTCATTGAGCGAAGCCGAAATGATTCTTCCTGAAAAAACTTTACCCAATCCACGTACATGCATGCCGGAAGATTTTCACCGCTTTTTGAAACGTCTCCGCCCCAGTCTCTGAATTCCGCCGTGTTTATCAGCCTTGCCTCCGTGTTCAAATGCTTCATTACACCTTGAATTTTGCCACTGCATTTCCCAAAGTATCAAGATTTTCGGTATTTTTGCGGGTCAGTTCGTTCACATTGTTCATGGCTTTGTTAATGGTTTCAATTCCAAGGGACATCTCTTCCATGCCTGTGGTTATTTCGTCTGTAAGCCGGCTCAGATAGGACATTTTTTCGGCTGCACTTGAAGTCTCTGAATGCATTGCATTTCCACCATCCCTTACATGAACCGTAATGTCATTAATCTGCTTCATTGCCTGAAGAACCTGGGTACCTCCTTCTGACTGTTCCTGCATGGCATGTAGAATTGTAGTTTCCTGCTGAGAAACTTTCTGAGTGAAATCAAAAATCTGATTGAATATTTTCTGCAAGTGCTTTGTGGACTCAGCGACCTGATTGATTGAATCGGTAACTTCTTTAAGGTTGGTAGTAATCTTTTTACCCTGATTGTTGGAATCTTCAGCGAGTTTTCTGATTTCATCGGCAACGACACTGAATCCTTTTCCGCTTTCTCCTGCATGGGCTGCCTCGATTGCGGCGTTCATTGCAAGTAAGTTGGTCTGGCTTGCGATGTTCTGGATTACGGAACTTGCCTCAAGAAGAATCTGATTTTGCTCCTGAATCTTAAGCGTAGAACGGACTGTTTCATCAATGTTTGTACGGCCGTTTTCTGCAGAAGCCTCCAAATCCTTAATGGTTCCGCTGTTTTTGTTTAGGATTGAAGTTACGGATTTTATGTTCGCGACCATTTCTTCAATTGCAGCGGAAGATTCGACAACGCTTGAACTTTGAGACTGAATTCTGTTGATTAAATCGTCCACGGTAGCGGTAATGCTTTTCATGTTGTCTGCGGCTTCCGTCACATTAGTGCCCTGCAACTGAATCTGCCGGTTTACGCTTTCGATGTTCGACGTAATTTCGTTTGCAGAAGCTGCCGTATCATTCATATTCTCGCTAAGCTCAAGGCCATGCTTTGTCATCTGCTCGGTAACGTTTTTTACCTGCCTGATTGAATCCTGGATTTTTTCAATCGTCTTGTTAAAGTAGGTGTACATCTGGCCAAGTTCATTTTCATTTTTCACATTCATGCGAACGGTCAAATCGCCGTCACCCTGGGCAATGTTTTTCATTGCGGCAACACCTTTGTTCATTTCTTTTACGACACGTCTGATGATGATATAAGAAAGAAGAATCACAATCAGAAGCGTAAATATGAAGATGACGACAAGCGAAGCTGAAATCCTGTTTGCAGAAGCAAATACTTCTGATCTGGGAACGTTCAGCCCCAAAAACCACACTTCCTCCGCACCTTCGACAGTAATCGGCTGATAATACTTTATCATTCTGACGCCGTTTTCTTTCATTTCAGAGGTAAAAGGCTTCAAATTTGAAGTTGCAGTTTTGAAGCTTGCAGATAAGCTTCCGGAAAAATCCTTGCTCAGTTGTCCTTCAAGGCTTTCATCTTTCGTTACGGCTATAAGGCCCGTGTGTGCAATCAGCGAAAGATATCCAGTGTCATAAATAACGGCATCTTTTAAGAGACCGGACAGCGAATCAAGCGACATATCGACGCCGAGCATTCCGACGATTTTTCCTTCCTTGTTATGAATCGGAAAAGCAACTCCACAAACCCATATTTCCTTGCCGGCAACTTCATACGGATTCGGCTGGATAAGAATTCCACGGTTTGCCTTCATCGGTTCTTCATACCAGAAGCTTCCTTCATAGTCGGTGAGTGCACAGCATGCAATCTGATTGCCGTCGTTTGTCCAATACGGAATAAGCCGCCCCGTTGAGTCATAGGTTTCGTCATAATCTACAAATTCCTGGTCGCGTCCGTCCAGTGCATCAGGAAGAAAAATACAGTATGAATCGACAAGATTCGGATTCAATTCCAGAGTATGTTTTAAAAGATTGTTTATGTAGTCACGACGGTCGCCGATTGAAATATCTTCATAACCTTCAATAGAAGCCTGCAGGGTTTTTCCTATGCTGAATTCTGCAGACAGAATCTTTTCCGTATTTTCTCCATATCTGGCTGCGGTCGAATCAAGATATTCAGAAGAAATTTGATTGAAAGATGTGTTCACGAATGTTGCAATAAAAACCGCACATAACGTAAGCAGAACATAGAGAACGATACCGATTGAAACCGAAAGCTGCCGGCTGATGCTTTTATTAAGAATACTTCTCATAAAATAATTATAAAAGAGGTTGTTTGGTTTGACAAGTTTTTATTTTCTGTTGCAATAACGCCCGCAATTTCGCAGTAATTCCTTACAGTATAAAGAATTACGAGAAATTGTTGGAAACCGCTGACTAATGCTTCGTGTATTAATCAGCGGTTCCCTAATTCACCGGAATCCGTTCCCTGCTATTGTTTCATGCTGAGCCACTGAATCAATGGATTTCTAAAAAAAATCCTATTTCCTATTGATTAACTAGGGTAAATCCTGTATATTGATATTACCTATTAGAAAGA
>JAFPKH010000294.1:0-2946 GCA_017424825.1 Treponema sp.
ATGTCCTTTCATCGCGTCGAGGAGGCGTTCGAAATTCCGGTGAAAATGAAGGTACGGAAAGTAACGCTGTAAATCAGAATGCCGATAATGACAGTACAGGGCAGAAAGATAGTTCACAGGGGGATAGTGAACGGAAAAATGCTGCAGGAAACAAGAAATTCGTTGATTCTGCAGAAGCCAGGGACATTTCGATTTTCGAATTTGCAATCAAAAGGGCAAAGGAAATCAGTCCTTATCTTTTGAACGGAATGCTCAACGGGTGGGAATTTGAGTATGTACCTTATGATAAAACCCGCCGCGTGGCTGAGTATTTTTCGCTTACCGAAGTAGAGCCATTTAATCCAAGCGTAAACAAAATCTCTTACAAAGAACCTATGCCGGTGGAAGACCGACTGGTTTGCTGGGTTGAATGTGAGAGAACCGAAGTCCAGAAGCTTTCATATGAGCGCTGGAAGTCCATTACCCATCCGCGCGTGAAGGGTCATGGCACTGCTCCTGTGGAAGACGGATTCAAGGGAATTCAGGCAGCTTGTGAGGCGGCTGTAAAGAACGCAGTGAGGGAATACTGGCGCACTATGGTCAAAAATAAGCCGAAAGAAATTTTGGGCAGGGTGTTACTTATTCAGGATCCGCGTATTTACATATACGAAGGTCAATATGTAGTTGACCTTGATTTTTTTATAGAAACTGCTAAAATATTTAGTTACAGTTACTATTGAAAGACCGTTAGGAGGAGATAATATGAAAAAGCTCATAGCTCTTTGTACGATTGCGTTGATTGCTGTTGGGGCAGTCTTTGCACAGACAAGTCAGGAATCTGATCAGAAGGTGGACATTTCAACGGTTGTTCGTCAGCTTGAGGATTCTTACGCAGATTTCCATCCGACTGCAAGCAGGGTTGAGTTGGATCTTGAGTACACTCCGTTGACCGGCGAAGTCATCATCAACTACACTTGTATGGCAGCCAGCTTCGATCAGGGTGAGGCGATGAACACCATCGATGCAATCCTTGAGGATTTCAGCAATGAAAACCAGTTCACAAGAAAGCCGTCTTTTGTAAGAAAGGACAGAACCCGCTATTACAAGGATGAAAGGGGATTGAGAATGGCCAGCTACAGGAGATGCGTCCGTTACGACCTCCGCTAGTTTGTTCCGGCTGAAAATTTTCAAATACCCGGATTGGATTCCCGTGTTTTTTTGACACGGGATTTGTTTGTTTTTATTAAATTTATTGTTTTGGAAAAAAATGACTGATATCAAAAATCTTCACCCTCTGGAAATCAAAGTGCTCTTGAAGTACGGAAAAGATGACAAACTGACTTCCGAGCGTCTGCAAAACGAGCTTGGCTATAAGGAAGGCCATGCAAATCAGGCTTTCAGCTGGCTCGGCGGAAAAGGACTTTTGAAAGAGATTTCAAGGGTTCCGCATACTTATTATGAAATCAGCGGTTACGGAAAGGCTCTTGCAAAAAACGGAAGCATTGAAGTACGCATCATAAATTTTTTGAAGGAAAAAGGTGCTCACCAGCTCCCTGAGATTTCCGCCGCACTGGGGATTGAGGGAAAGGATGTCGGTTCAGCTTTCGGTTCAATGAAAAAGGACGGGCTTGTAAAAATGGACGGCGGCAAGGCTGAATATACTGGAGCCGCTCTCCCGGAACGCTTTGACATTGCCGATTCAATAATCAAAAAGGCTGCCGCAAAAGAAAACGGACTTTTGGAATCAACCGAGCTTTCGGAAAAAGAAAATGAAGTCATCGCGACCCTTACAAAAAAACGCGGCATCAGTGACACTGCTTTCCGCACAATCGAGCGTGAGACTGTCACATATCAGCTGACCGGAGATTTTGAACAGGTCGTCCAGTCACTTAAATCTGCCGGAATAACTGGAAACGAAATCGGTGAAGTGACCCCTGCCATGCTTGCAAGCGGTGATTGGCGCAAGGGAACGTTCCGCGGATACAACATCAACATTCCTCCTGCAAGAATCATTCCGGGGCGCACAAATCCTTATGTCCAGTTCCTTGAAAGCGTAAAGGACAAGCTCTGCGCACTGGGATTCCAGGAATTTGACGGACCGCTTGTGGAAACGGAATTCTGGAACGGAGACGCTCTTTTCATGCCTCAGTTCCATGCAGCAAGAGACATACATGACGTATACAGAATCAAAAATCCTACGCATGCTAAATTTATTGAGGAACCCTATCTTACGAATGTCGCGAACGTACACAAAAACGGTGGAAATTCCGGAAGCCGTGGTTGGAATTATGAGTTCGACAACGAGTTTACCCGCCGCCTGATTATGCGCAGCCAGGGAACCGTTCTTTCTGCGCACCAGCTCCACAAGGCAGAGATTCCGGGAAAATACTTCGGCATTGCCCGTTGTTTCCGCTATGATAAAGTTGATGCGACTCACTTGAGCGACTTTTATCAGACAGAGGGAATCGTTCTTGGAGAAAACGTCAACCTTAAGACGCTCCTCGGCTTCCTTGAGATGTTCGCCGTTGAAATTGCCGGTGCGACCGACGTCAAATATGTGCCGGGATACTTCCCGTTTACGGAGCCTTCAATCGAAGTCCACATCAAGCATCCTAAGCTTGGTTGGTTCGAGCTTGGTGGTTCAGGAATCTTCCGCCCGGAAGTCACAAAAGCAATGGGCGTGGATGTGCCTGTCGCCGCATGGGGAATAGGAATTGACCGCATGGCTTTGATGGCACTGGGCTTGAACGACCTCCGTGAATTGTTCTGTGAAGATGTTGAAAGAGTCCGCCTTAGAAAAGCAAGATTCTAGAAACTAAAGGAACATTGAAGACCGTCACACAAACTGATCCGGTGGGTGTGGCGGTTAATTTTTTTCTTCGCCGTAACAGATTTTAAATCCCTTGTACAGGCTTAAAAATCCTTGTTTGTCGCCGACTCCGAGAGTTGAAAAAATAAACTTGAGCC
>JAFPKH010000295.1:0-3834 GCA_017424825.1 Treponema sp.
AATTCCTCTCGGTGCCACAATAAACATGGACGGTGCAGCAATCACCATTGCGGTCATGTCTCTTGCAGCAGCCAACACCATGGGAATCAAGGTATCTTTCATCACAGCTCTCATCCTTGCGTTCATCGCAACCCTTGCTGCCTGCGGAGCATCAGGTGTTGCAGGCGGTTCACTGCTGCTGTTTTCGGCATCTTCTTTTTTATAGTTCCTGCGGTTTTCAGGCGGTATTGATCTGAGGATTTCGTTGAAGTTTTTTTCCGTGAGAGAGTGCTTTTCCTCAAGGTAGATTGCGTAGTTCGGATGGCAGCCGTTCGTTGCTGAAAGATAATATGGAAGACAATACCCCCAGAATCTTCTGCTGTAGATTTCGTTGAGATAGTCGTCCATGATTTCGAGCATCGGTTCTATCTTGTAGCCTGTCCCGTAGTTTTCGTTCATGTGGTCGGCGAAAAGCTCCAGATTAAGGTTTCCGGCACCACGCCCCATTCCGAACACACAGGCATCGATGCAGATTTCGCGGTTCAGGTTCATCTCCACCATGGTCACTGCATTACCGAATGCCTGCTGGAGATTGTTGTGCGCATGATAACCCAACGTTATGTTTTTTTCCATATTGTTGTCGGCAAGATAGACCAGGCGCAAAAACTGCTTGCGCTTGATCGTTCCGAAAGTGTCCACGATGGACATTGCATAAGGCATTATGGAATTGAACTTCTGTATGGTCTCAACAAATTCTATGTCCGAATATGAATCAGTGCCGACGAACTGGACGAAAAGCTTGTATCCTTTCTTTTTGATTTCACGGCAATAGTCGTAGGCAAAATCGATCCTGTCTTTTTTGAAAATAACGCGCAGCCCGTCAACGGAAGTGCCGTCATAGTCCGGGATTGAATCAAGCGGCGGAGGACATTTGCAGTCAATCATACCGAGATAGGTCATTGAAGGTGATTTCGGTGTGATGAACGGAACTATGCTTTCTACGGAAGGAAAAACCGTCCTGTTTTCATCGAAAGGAACTTCCTTTATAAATCCGATTTCAAAAAATTCAACGCCTGTCTGGGCAATTCTTTCGGCCGTTCCCTTTATGGCTTTTTTACCGAAATTCCAGTCGTTCAGATACCCCCCGTCCCTGAGCGTGCAGTCCAAGAGCTTAACTTTATTCATAATCACAAATCCCCACCCAAAATGCTACGGTCTAGTATTATAGCACAAAACCTGAAATAATGGAACCGTTGATTTTTCTTGTTGATTTTCCTGCATTTTTTTGCAAAGGCGCGGCATCAGTGCTTTCGGAAGAAAAAAAATCCCCGGTGCATGATACATCGGGGAACGGATTCAAATGCCTTCAATCATAAGACATAAGAGCTTAAACTTTTTTAAAACAATTTTTTAAACTATTTTTTACGCGGTACCCTAGTCACTGGTGTCATAGTCCATTACGAAAATTCCGATGTCCGTAATATTTGACTTGTTCACGTTCGCAACGAAAACCCAGCCGAAAAACTCATCTGCCCAAGTGCCGTCAAGAAAATCAGGTGTGATTATGCAGACATAAACGCCGCTCTTGATCTTCATTCTCTTAAGCACGGACTGTGCGAAATCGATAGCTTCCTGGTCAATTTCTTCAAAATCTTCGTCATCAAGATAATCGTAATCAACGTCACCATAACCACGTTCTTCCATGGCTTCATCAATGTACTCGAAGAATTCGGAGCCGTCATCTCCCCAAATGGCATCGAACTGCTTTGATGAGAGAGTGCCGAGTTCATTCACCTGAAAAATATCAATGTCATCATCAGTGAAATCATGTGCGAATGCGGACATTGAACCGATTACAAGCGCGACAGCAAGTGCAATAAATTTTTTCATTATTTTTACCTTCTTCTATGTTGCAGAATTTTTTTAGTACATCTGGAATGGGTACCAGCAGTAGTCCGCCCAAGAATTGTGGACGATAATCAGAAAATCACCGTCGGTGATGGCCAGTACTTCGTTCTTTGGCTGACCGCTGCTTTCCTTTTTCAGAGATCCGAGCAATCCATAGATATAGTCGTCAATCTCAGATGAGTCCAATGCCTTGAGATCGAATTCACCGTTGAAAAGTTCTTCGGCAATTTCATCGGCACCGCTGGCGCTGGAATATGCTTTCTGGAAATAATTGGAAAATTCCTGGAAAGACATGTCTCCCAAGTCCCAAAGTTCGTAATCAGATCCACCGGCAAAGGCTCCAACGTTTGCAATCAGCAAGAGAGCGGCTGCAAGCAAAATTTTTCTGAATACTTTCATACAAACCTCCTTAAAAGTTGTATTTTTGTCATTTTCCTCTTTATAATACTTATTGAAAAAATTTAACACTACCCAAATAAGTAGTTTTTTAAGTTTTTTCAAGGAAACTTTGTTTTTTTTTACATTTATCTTCCTGAGAGCGTGTTCTTCCATCTTGCGACTGCCTGCAAAGCCTGCATAGGTGTAGTGGCATCAAGGTTCATCGAAAGGATTTCCTCCAATATCATTTCCTCGTCACTGAACAATGCGCCTGTCCATGAATCTTTCGGGGAAGCTTCCGGGGATTTTTTCACGCTTTCATTTTCTGGAATCTTTTCAGCAGGAACTGGGGATGCAGGAACAGAATCTTTTCTGACGGCCTCTTTTTGAATGCGCTCCAAAATCACTTTCGCACGGTCAATCACCGGCTGAGGCACTCCTGCCAAAGATGCGACGTGTATTCCGTAGCTGTTTTCTGCCGCACCTGAAATGACTTTCCTCAAAAACGATATCGTTCCGCCCCTTTCATCAACGGCCATGCAGAGTTTTTTAAGCGACGGATGCTCCATCCTTGTAAGCTCGTGGTAGTGGGTCGCAAAAAGAGTCTTAGCCTTTATCCTGTCCAGAATGTATTCGCTCACCGCCCATGCTATTGAAAGACCGTCTTCAGTGCTTGTTCCGCGGCCTACTTCATCCATTATTACAAGTGATTTTTCGGTGGCAGACCTAAGTATGTGCGCCGTCTCTGTCATTTCCACAAGGAACGTTGATTCACCGCGCGCAAGGTTGTCGCTTGCTCCCACACGGCAGAAAATCCGGTCGACTATTCCGAGCTTTGCGGATGAGCACGGTACAAAACTTCCGGTCTGCGCAAGAAGTGCAATCAGTGCGTTCTGCCTAAGGAAAGTGCTTTTTCCAGCCATGTTCGGTCCCGTAATCAGGGCAAAAAATTCACCGCTTCCGTCCTGTTTTCCAAGAACCAGGTCATTGGGAACAAATTCTCCGGTAGGAAGATGCATTTCCACGACCGGATGCCTTCCGTCTTTTATGTCCATGAAAGCTCCGTCAACAAAATCAGGGCGCACCCATGAATGCATTACCGCCGCGCTTGCGAATGAAGAAATCACGTCGGCATAGGCAATCTCGCCGGAGACAATCTGGAGGTACGGGACAAAATCCTTTAGCCTGCCACGGATTTCCAGGAAAAGATCCCTTTCAAGCTCCAGGATTCTTGATTCGGACTCGTTAAGGTTTTCCTCAAGCTCCCTAAGCCTTGGCGTTGTATAGCGGTCGGCGTTCACCATCGATTTTCTCATGATGAAATGCTGCGGTACCATGCCTGCTTTTCCTCGGGTGACTTCAATGCAGTAGCCCATGTTTCCGGTGTTTTTGATTTTTAGGTTCTGTATTCCGGTTGCGTTTTTTTCTTCTTCAAGATAGCTTTCAAGGATTTCGTTGAAGTTTTTACGCATTCCGCGCCACTTGTCAAGTTCCTCAGACCAGCCTTCCTTGATCAGCCTTCCTTCGGTGAGCGACGTGGCAGGATCATCAAGGATGGACTCTTTTATC
>JAFPKH010000296.1:0-2539 GCA_017424825.1 Treponema sp.
ATGGATTCTGATTTTGTCGAAGGAACGGTCACCAAGATTGGAACGACCCAGGATGAAAAATCAATATCCGTATTCGGTGCGACAATCAGCATTGAAGAAATCGAAAAAGCATGGGAATCAAAACTTGCAACAGTTTTCCCACCAGTCAGCGGCGCAAAAGAACAGCCTGCACTTCCGAAATACGCCCTTGACGAACATCCAAGTCTGGCGGAGGCAAGAAAAACTTTCACCGCAAAAATCGGAAAGGCAAAACCAAAAGTCGTAATTCCTGTTTTCCCGGGAAACAACTGTGAGTTCGACATGGCACGTGCTTTCAATCTGAATGGTGCGGAAACAAAAATCATGGTGTTCAAAAACAGAACCCCGGCGGACATTGCAGAAAGCCTTGAAGCAATCAGTGCCGAAATCAAAAAGAGCCAGATTGTCGCAATCCCCGGTGGATTCTCTGCTGGTGACGAACCCGACGGCTCCGGAAAATACATTGCGAACGTAATCCGCGAACACAGGGTTGCCGATGCGTTGATGGACCTTCTCAAAAACCGCGACGGACTTGTTCTTGGAATCTGCAACGGTTTCCAGGCATTGATAAAGACCGGGCTTGTTCCTTACGGCGAAATCCGTGACATGACAAGCGAAACCCCGACACTGACTTTCAACAAGATTGGCCGCCACATCAGCCGTGTGGTACGCACAAGAATGGTCAGCGCAAAAAGTCCGTGGGCTTTGAACGAAACAGTTTTGGATCCAAGAATCCATTTGGTTCCTGTAAGCCATGGTGAAGGACGCGTGGTTGTCAGTGAAAAAATGGCGGAAGAGCTTTTCAAAAACGGACAGGTCTATTCACAGTACGTCGATGAAAACGGAATCCCGTCAATCAGCGAACCGGACAATCCGAACGGAAGTCTTTTTGCAATCGAAGGACTCACAAGCCCGGATGGTCACGTCCTCGGAAAAATGGGACACAGCGAACGCACGGTCGGAAATGACAAAAACGGAGCCAGCGTTGATTTGATTAAGAACATCGCAGGAAATCCGCTTGAAAATCCAAAAGAAAATTCTTGCCAGAATCTGTTTGCGGCAGGAGTTTCATACTTCGCATAACCGTAGGGGGCAAGGTATTTTTATCTTGTCCCCTTTTTTTCTAAATTAAGGATTCCAAAACATGAACGAATCACATGAAAAAGACACACGTTTTCTCGCAAGCACGATGCATGAAGTCCGCACACCGATTCAGACCATACTCAGCACGACGGAACTTCTTTCAGAAACTGCACTGAACAAAGAACAGCTCGAATATGTCCGGCAGATTGAATTCAGCGCAAACGCCTTGCTTCAGCTTGCCAATGATGTTTTGGATTATACAAAAATTGCATTTTCAGATTTCCACTTGGAAAACATTCCTTTTGACATTATATCCCTTACGGAAAAAGTCGTAGATCTGATTGCCATCGAAGGATTTTCAAAACATCTGGAAATCATAACGAACATTGATTATTCAATGCCAAAAATCGTTACGGGCGATCCGGTCAGAGTTCAGCAGATTCTTTTGAACATTGCAAAAAATGCCGTCAAATTCACCGAAACAGGATACATACAAATCAGCCTACGCATGGTGAACGGCCAGATTTATTTTGAAGTCATGGATTCGGGAATCGGTGTTTCAAAAGAAAAGCGTTCGATGATTTTCAACAGCTTTTACCAAGTTGACTCATCGACCACGAGATGTTACGGCGGAATAGGTTTGGGGCTTACAATCTGCAAAAATCTTGTGGACATCATGCATGGAACGATCGGTGTAAAAGACAATCCTTCAGGCGGTTCAATCTTTTATTTTTATCTTCCGCTTGAGCTTTCTGATTTCAATCCTGAAAAAAATTTCACGCTCGATGCTCCTACTTCCACAAAGATGCTGATTGTCGATGACAGTTCACTAAGTCTTTTGAGTCTTGAAGAAAAAATGCATGCCATGGGTCTTAAAAACATCGTGACAAGTGCCAGCGGAAAAGACGCTCTTGAAAAACTGGATCAAGCGGCAAAATCAGGCGCACCTTTTACGATTGCGTTCATCGACATGATTATGCCCGGCATGGACGGATGGAGGCTTGCAAACGAAATAACGAAAAATGTTTCGCTAAACGGGCTAAAGCTTTATCTGATGGTACCGGAAGGACAAATGGGCGGCGACGCAAAAATGAAGCTGCTCAACTGGTTCAACGGTCAGATTTACAAACCTATAAAAAGAACTGCATTGCTCAACACATTGGAAGATGCTTTTTTGACTCCGCTGGATTTGCAGCCTTATGAAAGCGACATGCAGCCCGAAAAGAAGATTTATTCAATTAAAGATGAAAAACCCAAGGCTGTTGTTTTAAAACCAGACGAAAAAAACGTTGCCTCCGGTCTGAAAATTTTGATTGCGGAAGATCATCCTGTGAACAGAAAAATAATGGAGACATTCCTTTCCCGTTATGGTGCGGAAGTTTTTTCAGCAGAAAACGGAGAAGAAGCAGTAAACGTCGTAAAAGAAAATCCTGGAATC
>JAFPKH010000297.1:0-3585 GCA_017424825.1 Treponema sp.
AATGGCGCCTCCTTACTTTTTGCCTACGTCCCACTCCTGTGTTGCAAAAGTCTATTGGTTTTGTCATGCCGAAGCCCTGTTGATTTTAAGAAAAATGGTTGTTGTTCATGCAAACCAATGATTTTTATGGAAATGTATTGTTTGTTCATGCAATCTGTTCCCTTCCAAACAAAAGATTTCAGGGACTCAGTATCATTTTAAACAAATGTGCGGAACGGCATCTTTTGTAAATATGTCGAGTCTTAAAATATTGGTGCAACAGGCGGAAGCGTGGTGGCCGGAACGAAAAAAATCTGCACAAGCGCAGCGCGGAAGCCTTTTTTCGGGACGGACACACGCTGGGAGCCTGTTATAAACATATTTTATTGGTCTCGACATTTTATCCGTTCCGCATAAATACGTTTATTTTCATGCTGAGTCCCTGTTGGTATGCCCTGTGCTTATTTGCATAACGCTTGTTTTTGCGGTACAATCTGCCTATGACTTATGAACTTTTATGCGAGCTTTTTCTTTTGGCTCTTTTGGGCGCGGCGTGCGCAAGGATTTTTTTCATGCAGGCTGCCAAACAGGATCCGCTGTCTGTATTTCCTATAGTTGCATTTATACTGTCCATATTGAATATTTTAGCATTCGGGATTTCGATATTCAGGATTCTGATTATAATCCTTGCATTCGTGGTGGCTGTCTGGAATACCAACGCACTGTCAAGGTTCAGGCACAAACTGGTCATCGATCATTACGGAATACTGTTTTCGCTCGCTTCCATAGTCAACCTGATTCTGATTATCGTCCTTGCGGTTTTCATAATCATTTTGCGCCCCGGAAAAATCGACACGAAAAAATACGGCGTGACAATCACTTCGCAGACTTATGCAGGCTCCGTTGAAGAAGGATTCTACGAATATACTTCTCCGTCCCAGAACAGGTCTGTTTTTGTAAAAAAGTACACGTCAACCGATGAAACTTTCAATCCGTTCAAGGAAAGCCGCACAATCATTTTCGTACCGGGAGAACTTTCGGACGTACAATCCTATGAACCGTTTTTCGTAAAGCTTGCACACGACGGATACACGGTCTATTCCGCTGATTTTTACTCAAAGGACATAAAATGGTTCGGAAACCTCTGGGATTTCAAGCCTTTCAGAAAATTCGCGATGCTGTTCTGCAAGCAAAAGAAACCTGAAGCCTACGCCAATGCAACAAGCCAGAAAAGCGAAAATTTTGTCAAGGAAGTCCTTGCCCTCATAAACATCGTTTCGCCGTCAAAAAGCGACAGGGTGTTTATCGCAGGAGACGGAGAATCTCAGGCTTCATATTCAACGATAAAAATAGCCGGAAAAGATACAGTGCGCGGAACATTCGACCTGGCTTCAATATCATCATACACAACGCCCGGATATGGACCTGTGGAATCAACAGATCCGGTTTTGGCAAAAATCCTGGGACATCCTAGGGACGGAAGCTTTTATATGTCCAGTCATGTTGCAGGACTCCTTGAAAAATACATAGACGGCGTTTTAAATCCAGCCCCTGCCGCAAAACCGACGGAAACCACCGAAAATCAGGAACCGGCCGTACCAGAAGCATCAAATGAAGGGGAAAAACCAAGCGAGGAAAAACAATGACCCTGAACGAGCTTGCAAAGTACTTCGATTCATTTTTGCACCCGGAAAACTTCAAAGGCGACATTTCTCTCAACGGCATACAAATCCAGAATTCAGCCCCGGATTCAAAGCAGATTACGAAAGTTGCATTTGCAACCGATGCATGTGAATATACCGCAAAAAAAGCGGCTGAACTCGGCGCACAGCTTCTTTTTACTCACCACGGCCTTTTTTGGGGACATTGCGAAACATTGACCGGCTCCCTCTACAAACGGGTGTCTGCTTTCATGAACAATGACCTTGCCCTATATGCATCCCACGCTCCATTGGACGCAAATGAAGAAGTCGGAAACAATTTCGGCATTGCACGGCGCATGGGACTCAAAAACATCCAGCCGTTCGGAGTTTGGAGAGGAATGAGCCTTGGTGCAAAAGGAGAATTCGACAAGCCTGTTTCAATCGATGAGCTTTGCCGGAAACTTTTCCCTGAAGGAGAAACACCATGCCATATACTCCGGTTCGGAAAGCAGGAAATAAAAACCACAGCCATCATTTCCGGTGGCGGCGGTGACGATGCTTATCAGGCGGCAGAAGCAGGTGCAGACGCTTTTATAACGGGCGAAATCCTACATCAAGACTATCACACGATCAAAGAGCTGGGGTTGACGGCAATTGCAGGCGGACACTACAACACAGAAACAATCGGAGTGCGCCTTGCTGCAAAGAAACTGGCTCAGGAAAAAGGCTTGGAAACTGTTTTTATAGACTTTAAGACCGGACTTTAGTATACTTTGCATATTATGGAAAATAAATCTGATATTTCTAACAAAAAATCTTTGCTTAAAAAGCTTTTGCCGGTTCTTTTGACTGTATTCGTAATAGCATTGGATCAGGTTACAAAGGCTTTGGTCGTAAAATATATCGCAAGATCCGATATTGAACCGTTTTTCGGACAGGATCAGGAAAATGCCTCTATAGAAATCTTCGGAAGCTTCTTGCGCCTGATTCACGTAAGGAACCCGGCCGTTGCATTCAGCATGGGAGCATCACTTCCGCAGAACATCCGCACGATTTTGTTCTCTTTCCTGCCCCTTATTGTAATCGGCTTTGTTTTTGTGATTTATTTCAGAAGCAAAGATTTCACACAGCTTCAAAGATGGTCAATCTGCGGAATTTTGGGCGGCGGTCTCGGAAATCTGATAGATAGATTTTTCCGCCCGGATGGTGTGGTTGATTTCATAGATTGTTACTTCCCGATTTTTTTCAAGTCAAAAAGATGGCCGACTTTCAATGCAGCCGATTCAGCGGTAGTCATATGCGGAATACTGTTCGTGATTTCATTCATAATCGTTTCGGTCAAGCGCAAAAAGCTTGAAAAAAAGGAAAAAACAGATGAATAAGAAAACTTATACGGTTCTTTTTACGATCGTTTCGACGATTGCAAACATAATCCTGACTTTTTTGATAATCGCACTGCTCCTTTTGGGAGTTTCCGCCTTTTATTTCAAAGTATTGGGAAAAACCACCCCAGGAACCGGACTTGCAATATTGTGGATGATCAGTTTTGTAGCCGGCCTGATTCTTGGAATGTTCCTTTTTTCAAAGCTCGGCTCATGGGTCATAGACAGATTCAACCTTGCCACAAAGCTGGATCCTAAAATCCTTGGAAAATACCTACCGAGCGGCAAGAAAAACCTGGAATACATAAAAGAGATGCAAAAAAAGCCGAAGACAAACATTCCGCGCTCAACATTGGCTGTAGAGGACGAAATGTGGGCAAACGACATCAAAACCGGAATTTCCGCATCAAATGACGACGATGATGACTCGGACGACGGTTCAGACGATGACGGCAATGGTGATGACGGTGAATCATAAATAAAAACCTCGCATACCTTATAATAACGATATGCGAGGCGGTTTTATTGTTTCTTGGGCGATTTTACCTTCTTCAATTCTGCATCCGTGAGCACTGTCACCC
>JAFPKH010000298.1:0-2916 GCA_017424825.1 Treponema sp.
AAAAACTTATTTCACGCACTCCAACAGATTCGCACCACCAGGCTCCCCCGCACTGATTCCAGATCCAAGTTCAGACTCAGGCTACAGATTGGCAGGTGTAAACCGAAGTCTTTCGGACAATTCCGGCTCACGGGAAATCTGCACAGAAAAAACATCGTGCGTACATGATTTTGTCCAGAGCTGGAAAAACTCCGTTTACATGGACGAAGACATTCCGCTGAACCTTTTTATTGACATGGTGAAGTCAAAGGACGGAGAACTTGCATCCCGTTTTGTCTCTGCAGAACTTCTTTCTGAAAGGGGCATTGACATTTTTCTTTCCGACATGAGCTACACTTACAAAAAACAGTTGGAAGAAGATCCTTGCAAAGCCCTTTCAAATCTTGCCGCGGACCGCATCAAAAAAATTTTTGCTCCATACAATTCCATTTCGGTTGGAAAAATCAAAATGGAAGGTGACAGGGCAAGCGTAATCTTTGAGACAGAAACAAAGGAGATTGAATCCAGCTGGATAAAAAATCAGGGACTCTGGAAACTTGCGGATCTTGACGGTCTTGACGAAAAAAAGCCGTCGAAAAAAAATACCGTACCCGGATTCATGGGATTCGAAGGATGGGCGGGAGACCCGTTTATGCTGAACATCCGCGGCTCTTATCTTCTTCCGAGCATAGCTGACGGCGGCGGATTCGATGTAACGGTCATGGCGAATTTCCAAGTTTTTGGAGCAGTTTTTTTTTATCAGCAGGAAAGCCTTGAGATGCAGACCACGTCGGGAATGCAAAAGAGAAACGCACATTCATTCGGAGGAGTTTTGCGGATGCAGCTTCCATTGAACCTCTGGAGATTCATGTTTGCGCCTTACATTGAAGGACGGCTCGGTTTTACCAATGTGAACGAGGTTTTCGGTGACAAAAGTTCCCGCCTGTATTTTGGAGCAAACTACGGCATGGACATTGCGTTTGGAATCAACGAGTTTATTGCGCCCTACATCAGTTTTTCGGGAAACACCGTCATCTACAACGAAAATGAACGCAGCAACAATTTTTCATTTTCAGCAGGACTCAGGCTTTTGGGCATATTTGACTGGGGCTCGCTGTAACGGTGGATAAAACTTGGTGAGGTCGTTTTCGGCTTCGTGACCCGCAAGGAATTTGAAAAAGTTTCTCTCTTCGTCATTTTCCATTTTAGCATAGTCGGCGACATTGAAAAAGTCCTTGTACACGCCGTCGTTCAGTTTTATTTTGTCGTCGCCACGGCAGCGGGATACTTTTTGATTTCAGGCATATCTCCTCCAATAATATAATATGCCGTGAAAATCATGATTGTAAAAAAAATTGCACATTTTTTAGGAAAATCTTTTTTTGTTGCAAAGTTTTTTAGACTCGATTTCAGGATTTAAAGATAAAAGGGGTGAACAAGCGGATTTGTTCGCAGATAACGCAGCTCACTGAATAATTGTGCTTCGGCTACGCTCAGCAACCGACTGGTCATTGATCGGAGTGCACCCAATTGCCGGGTTGCAATGGATTGCGGAGCGAATGATTTTCAATGTGCCGAGCAATATGGCGTATGCCACGGCTATAATAAAAAGAGTGTGCGGAGCAAACAATTTCCAGATTGAATGATGATTTCCTAATCCAGATTTTTTTATTGTCATGCGGATTCGAGATTACTAACGTAATCTCTTTAAAACGGTTTTTAGAGTTTACTTCTATTTAAAGAAATCACGTTAGCAATTTCAAAATCCGTGATTCTTCTTAATACAGTAAAAGTAAAATTGCGGAATTAAAAGCGGACACGCATATAGAGTAACAGCGGATTCGGTTATATAATAGAAGAAACCTTTACATACACAAGGAGCATTTATGACAAGACAGGAATTGGAAGAGGATGTGAACGTCGGCGACACCGTGAAGATTACGACAAAGAGCGGTGAGTTTACAGGGCGTGTGGAAGAGTTTGGGGAGTCTGCAATAAGGCTTACCAACCCGGAGAACGGAAAGCCCAAGCGCATAGCATACGAGTTTATCATGGAATACGACACGGACGTTGCACCTGCCGCAGATGTGATAAGCATTGGAATTGACACTGAATCCAAGATGGTCGCTATTCCCGGAAAGAATTACAGAATGGGACAGACTCCGGTAACGCAGAGACTTTACAAAAAATTGATGGGTGAAAACCCAAGTTGGTTCCAGCGTTCCAACGATAAACTTGATGACGAGCAGAGGGATGCTCTTGAAGAAAATACAGCAAACAACCCTGTGGAAAATGTAAGTTGGTTTGATGCCGTGTGTTTCTGCAACAGGCTGAGTATTGTAGAAGGTTTGACACCTGCATATTCCGTGGATGGAGAAACAGTGCCAGATTACTGGGGCTATATGCCGCACAATGGTGAAAGCATTGACTCCGAGGTTGAGTGCGACTTTGATTCTAACGGCTACAGGCTTCCCACGAACGATGAATGGGAAGAAGCTGCAAAAGGCGGAGAGGACTACACATATTCTGGAAGCGATGACTTGGACGAAGTTGGGTGGTACGCTGGCAACAGCAATAATGTAACACATCCTGTAGCACAGAAAATGGCAAACGGCTATGGCCTCTACGATATGAGTGGCAACGTATGGGAGTGGGTGTGGGGGACCGACCCCGGCAACCGTTTCACCCGGGGCGGCAGCTGCTGCTACGGCTCCGGCTACTGCGAGGTGTCCTACCGCCGCAGCGACTTCGCGGACTACCAGAATGGCAACGTTGGTTTCCGTCTGTTGCGCCCTTTGGACTAGCAAGAAAACAGTACTTCCCGGTGAAGAGCTTGTGTAGGGGGCATTTAAGCTTCTGGAGCTGGCTTGGAACTGGGAAGGAAGATGACAGGATTTTAAAATATAAATCGGATAAAACGACGATTTTAAATCCAGT
>JAFPKH010000299.1:0-2579 GCA_017424825.1 Treponema sp.
CGGGCTTGGACAAAAACTCGGCGCCGTGTTTTTCTTTTTCCAGATAAAGTCCTTTGGCAAAAGCTTCTATATAATCCTGACGTTTTTTTTCATCGCAATAGTCGCGCAGATAGACAAGATAAGTTTTTGGAACATGGAACTCAGGAATTGTAAGTCTGTGCGAAAAAAGTCCGTCGGTGGTCAAAATCAAAAGGCCCTCGGTGTCGATGTCCAGGCGGCCAACAGTGTGCAGTTTTCCCAATCCATCGGGGTGAAGGTACTTTGGATCAACGTCAGCCCAAATCCGCGTGTTCTGTCCCTCGGATGAAGTGCAGACCGTTCCTTGTCTTTTGTTCATCATAAAATAAAGGTCGGGAACCATTTTTACAGGCTCCCCGTCCACGCACAAAATGTCATGCCTTGTATCGACCAGAGTTCCGGCATCGACTATGCGCTTGCCATTGAGAGTGACGTTTTTGTTTTTCAGCATCTTGCGGACGGTCCTAAAACAGTGCATCCCATGACGGACAAAAAGCTGGTCCACGCGCAATGTATACGGACGGCGTTCAGTATTAAAATCCATAATCTGATGTTAGCATAAAGACAAACGTAAAAAAAGGGAAAAAAATTAGACGGGCCGCTCTAAGGAGGATAAATAACGGCCCGTCTATATAAGAATTGTTAATTCTTGCTGCTAGTGATAATATAGTGGAATCAGAAAAAAGTGTCAATCAATTTTTCTAGATTTTTTTTGAAAATTGTTGAAAATTACGCATTTTATCGCAAGGAGTACTGATTTATGGATAAAAAAATAGGGATAATCGGCGCAATGGACGTTGAAGTGAAGCTTTTGAAGGCAAAACTTGAATCTGCGCAGTCAAAAGAAGCCGGGGGATTGACTTTTTTAGAAGGATTTTTGGGTGGAATTCCGGTCGTAATCGTAAAATCCGGGGTCGGAAAGGTAAATGCGGCGTTATGTGCCCAGCGTCTGATCCTGCAGATGGGAGTAACGCACATAATAAACACTGGAATTGCCGGTGCAATGCAAAAAGGGCTTTCTGTCCTTGATTTTGTAATTTCAACCGATGCCCTCTATCATGACATGGACGTAACCGGATTTGGATACAAGCTTACTGAAATACCGCAGATGGCCGTATCTGATTTTCCTGCTGATGAAAAAATGATTGAAGCCGCAAAAAAAGCGTTTGCTTCATTGCCGCAAGCTGAAAGCCATAAATTGATTGCAGGTAGAATCGCAAGCGGAGATCAATTTATAAGTGACCGCGTAATCAAGGAGAAGATTGCAAAAAATTGTTCTCCTGCATGTGTGGAAATGGAAGGAGCCGCAATTGCCCACGCCGCATATTTGAATCACGTTCCGTTTTTGATTATCCGCTGCATGTCTGATATGGCTGATGATTCAGGTGAAAGCACTTATTCGTTCAATGAAGAAACCGCCGCATCATTGAGTGCTGAACTTGTTCTGAAAATGATTTCGTTTATTTGACAAAGGAGTGTTGTTATGAAAATCAAAAAATTTTTCTTGCCGTCATTTTTATTGATCTGCGCCTTTATGTTTCCGTCATGCATAAAAAAAGGCGACATATTGATTCAGGAAGGAGCGTCTGCTTTTCAGCGTAAAGAATTCGACAAGGCCGCCGGTCTTTTTCAAATGGGGCTTTCTGATGAATGTTCACTTGACCCTGAATCGGTTTATGTTATGATTGCAAACTGCTATTCACAAAAAGAAGAATATGATACTGCAATCGAATGGAGGCAAAAGGCACTTGCACTTTCAGAAGATTCCGAAAATTATCTGAATATCGGAATGATTTATAGAATCAAGCAGGATGATGAAAATGCAGAAGCAATGTTCAGGAAAGCATTGGAAATAGACCCGGACAATGCCGCCGCATATGCAAGCCTTGGAGCGCTTTGTATAAGCAGCAACCGCATTGATGAAGCGATACCGCTTTTGGAAGATGCCGAAGCAATAAATCCGCGGTCAGGAATAATCCATGCTGATTTGGCGATATGCTATGCCAGAAAAGGTGATTTTGAAAAAGCCACGGAGCAGCTGGAGCTTGCGGAAGATTATAAAGTTGAAAATCTTGCGGCATTCAAAGCTGAAATATCGGATTTGCAATCAGGCCGTTGACGCTTTAAAGATTTTTCATCCGTTTGGAGATTCAAGATGCCCGAATAATTTTTTGCAGGCTGCATGAATCTGCTCGTAGGTGATGTCGAAGTTCCCTGTATACCAAGGGTCTGCGACATCTCCATTGCTTCCAGAAAATTCTCTGATTTTGTGGATTTTGTTTTCAGTGTCACCACCAAATATTCTTTTCATGTTGCGGATGTTTTCTTCGTCCATTCCAATCAGCAGGTCGAAATTTTCGTAATCAGATTTTTTGATTTGGCTTGCCCTGTGAGAAATCAGCGGAACTTTTTTTTCGGCGAGTTTCTTTTTTGCAGGCGGATAAATTCCGTTACCGATTTCTTCCGTGCTCGTCGCTTTTGAATCAATAAAATAACGGTCAGAACATCCGTCCTCATCGACAATCTGCTGCATAATGCACTGCGCCATCGGTGAACGACAG
>JAFPKH010000300.1:0-3125 GCA_017424825.1 Treponema sp.
AAAATTAGGTGTCAGGGAACTGAATTTTCCAACGGCACCAATCCATCTGAGGGAACGTCATTGCTCCGGTTCAGGATGATTCACTGTTTCCTTGGAAATTCAATAAAGAGGGATTAAATTATGGAAACATACAGCGTCGGAGATTTGAAAGCAAACGGTGAATATTCTTCCGATCTTAAGATTGACGACAAATTCATTCTGTGCCCTGCAAACTGCCCTCTTACGCAGGAAACGATAAAGGCTCTGCTGGTTTGGAATTTCAAGACGGTAATATCAGAAGGAAGGGCCGTTCAAAAACCTATCGCTCCGGAAGTAAACGAAGAGACGAAAAAAGCGATTGCAGAAAAGACCGAAGAAGTAATAATCATCGATGACAAGGACGACATACAGGAAAAGTCCGATTCCATAAATCAGGAAATTGCGCCGGACATAAAGGCAGCCCTTGAAAAAGCCGAGGAAAAAAAGAAATCCCTGGCAAACGACATAGAGCACATGGAACTGGTTCAGGAAGTCTACGATGCGTTCCTGAAATACATAAACCATATATACACTTTCTATGCCACCCACAAGGAATTCAACAAAAACGAGATTTCCTGCACCGTCAGCGCAATGTGCGATTTCATCAAGGAACACAGGAGATATATCCTCAGGATCACGCCGAACACTGAGACATTCACGAAGAATTTCCTTGTGTACCACAGCATGAGGTCAATGGTGATTGCGGTCGCCATCGGATTGCAGCTGAAAATGGATCATTCGAAAATCGTAGAGCTTGGAGTTGCCTCCATACTTCATGAAATCGGGATGATCAAAATATCACCCCAGCTCTACATCAACAACAGGCCTCTGACAATTGCGGAAAAGAACCAGATTCTCACTCACCCGCTTTTGAGCTACAACATACTTTCAGACTACAAATTTTCGCAGCCAATACTTCTGGGAGTCCTTGACCACCATGAACGGGAAAACGGTTCCGGCTATCCAAGGCACAGGAGAGGAGCCGAAATATCTTTCTATGCAAAAATAATTGCCGTGGCATGTTCTTTTGAGGCAATAACCGCACCAAGGAAATTCAAGGAAGCG
This sequence comes from Treponema sp., assembly GCA_017424825.1. Lineage (GTDB taxonomy): Bacteria > Spirochaetota > Spirochaetia > Treponematales > Treponemataceae > Treponema_D. Next base: position 1,084 of record JAFPKH010000300.1, read on the forward strand.
CGTTCCCTGTATGACGCGATGATTGAAATGATGAAGAACGAGCATCACATATACGATGACACAGTTCTTAAGGCACTGCTTTTCAGTCTTTCGCTCTATCCGATCGGCGCATACGTATATCTTGCAAACGGACAGATTGCGCAGGTGGTCGATGTTTCACCGCAGAATCCGGCAAACCCTATCGTCCAGCTTCTTACGGAAAAGGACAACCACGGAAACGCAAGGCAGGTTCAGACGGACAACCTGAACAACAAGATTGTCCGCGTACTCGACAAAGCAGAATCAAACGACGTTCTTTCCGCGCTCAAAAAAGCAATGGCACAGAAAGCCGCCGCAAAAAAAGCCTCACAGCAACAGCAGCAGTAAAAATCTACTCGAACAAAGCCCTCTGCTCAGCAATGTCCGAAAGGAACTGCTCATCAATGCGCGGGGGGTGGTTGTTCAGGTAGATTATGTTGTCAAGTTCCTCCAAATCCTGCACGCCCCAGACCGGGGAAACGCTTTCATACTGAAGGAAAAATCCAAGGGCAAGAGCCGCACTGGTTATAAGCCCCTTGCACATCGGCTGCGACGCAATGCACCCTACCTGACGTTCCGCACAAAGCTTGACCACATCTTCCGTAACCTTGTTCGTGAGCATGTTGAACGGAAACTGAACCACGTCATAAAGCCCGGTCAAAACGGCTTCGCGCGCAAGGTCACAGTCTTCGGTAGCAAACCCGGTGAATTTTATAAGCCCCTGATCCTTGCAACGGACAAGCTCATTATAAAGCCTGTCCGGAGATTTGTCGGTCGGAACCTGATTCAAACCGTCAAGCATATAGATGTCAATCCAGCCCGTATCAAGATTAAGAAGGCTTTCGTCAAGATCGCACCTAAGGTCAGAAACGCACTGTGCATCCGATTTTGAGGAGATGACGACATTTTCCCTGATTCCGCTCAAGGCAGCACCGAGACGCTTTTCGCACAAAGGCTTTGTATGCGAGACATCAAAAAGATTCATCCCCGCAATATACGCCTTTCTGACCATGGCATAAACCTGCTGTTCGGCACTGTCTCCCAAGCTCTGAATCTTCGGGCAGTCAAGGCTCATGGCTCCGAACGCCGTCCGGCTGACCAAAAGCCCGGTTCTGCCCAATGCCAAAAAATCCATAGAATCCTGGCCTTATTTCTTTTCGACAGGCTTGTAGTTGCGGATTGCGTTGTGGATGAATCCGGAAAGCTCTGAAAGCTTGACCCTCTCCTGCTCCATTGAATCACGGAAGCGGACTGTAACGGTGTCAAAATTCGGGCTGTCCTTCGTGATTGTGTCGTAGTCAACGGTCACGCAGAAAGGAGTTCCGATTTCATCCTGGCGGCGGTATCTTTTTCCGACCGTTCCGCTCTGGTCATAGTCGGTCACATATTCATGCTTGAGTTCCGCACGGATTTCCTGAGCCTTTTCAGCAAGACCGTCTTTCTTCATAAGCGGAAGAACTGCGACGGTGACAGGTGCAAGGCGTGGATCCAGATGGAGGACAGTGCGGTAATCTTCCTTTCCTTCCTCGGTAGAAACGTTCTGCTCTTCATAGGCTTCACAGAGGAACATGAGGAAGTTGCGGTTGAGTCCGGCGGATGTTTCGATTACATAAGGAACATACTTCTTGTTTCCGTCGTCCTGGTCGATGTATGACATGTCCTTCTTTGAATACTGCTGGTGCTGTGAAAGGTCGAAATCGGTGCGCGAGTGGATTCCCTCGACCTCTTCAAATCCGATCGGGAAGTTGTATGTTACGTCGTAGGCATCCTTTGCGTAGTGGGCCAGCTTGTCATGGTGATGCCACTTGAGGTTCTTTTCGGCGATACCGTATTTCAGGTAGAACGACCAGCGGTCCTTTCTCCATCTTTCAAAAGTCTCGTCTTCGGTTCCCGGCTTGCAGAAATACTCCATCTCCATCTGCTCGAATTCGCAGGTACGGAAGATGAAGTTCTTGAAGATGATTTCATTGCGGAAAGATTTTCCGACCTGTGCCACACCGAACGGAATCTTCATGCGGTTTGAC
>JAFPKH010000301.1:0-3622 GCA_017424825.1 Treponema sp.
ACAGATTGGACATACGTTTTGTTCGGAGACTGGCCGCAAACTATCAAGGATAGTGACGTTGAAGTTGACGAGTCAAAATCCGTAGAAGTCGGCATGTTCACCTACTATATGGGAAGCGATGGTAACTGGTATGTAAGACAACAAGAAAAGGCCTATGAAAGTGGATACAAGTATACTGATGGTTCAACAGTAAAACAATCTTCTGCGAATAGCGACAAATACTTTAAGGTGGAGCCTATCAAATGGCGTGTGCTTACGGACAACTACAGCGGAAAAAAGCTTCTGCTTGCGGAAAACATTCTTGCAGCCTGTCAGTATTATGACAACAACTTGAACAGGAACGGTTCAATATATCCCAACAACTACAAGGAAAGCCGTATCAGAGCCTATCTTAACGGACTTAGCTACAATATAAAGTCTGTTACTAATGGCACCCAAACTGCAAACGGAGATTTTGTAAACAAGGGATTCCTACAAACAGCCTTTAACGAGACATTCCATTCCTCCATTGAAGATACGACCGTGGATAACAGTGCTTCAAGTACCAATGATACAAGTGGAAGTTTTTCAGAAGCGCTTCCAAAATACTGCTGTGATGATACAATAGACAAAATTTTTCTTTTAAGCGAAAAGGAAGTTACGACTAGCGATTATGGATTTGAAGGTTATCAGCAATCTGGTGTTGGAAACACGCGAATCCGCATGACAACGGATTTTGCCAAGGCAAGCGGTGCAACGCAGAGTACAACCGCAGGCTACGGGGGTGAATGGTGGCTCCGCTCACCTTCCACTGCCGATACTCCTGCCGCGCGACACGTTTTCGAAGGTGGCTCTGCCTACAGCCTGGGTTATGAACCTTCCCATTCATATTTAGGTATAGTTCCCGCTTTGTGTGTTAAATGAGGTTAAAATTCCTTAATTCTAGAAAACTGCATGTAAATGTGGTTTTTAGAATTAAGGGGGGGAAAAAAAATTTATAGAACACCACAGGTGTTAAAAGGAGTGTTAAGTTATGGAAACTAAAGGAGGTAAAGTCTTAAAAGCATTTTATCATGTAATGTATTGGTTAGTCTTTTTAGGAATACTCGCAATACTCATTTTTCGTTTATTGAATAAAATTCCTTTTTTCGATATAAACTGCGTTTTTCTGATAATCATTCTTTGTGTCCTTTTGCTTTTCCCGGTTATTGATAAATTCGCAATCAAGGGGATTATTGAAGTCCAAAAGGCTTCATATAAAATTGATAATGCTTCAGAAGCAGAAGGAAAAGAAAGTGAAGCTGAAGAACAAAATGAACTTGACACTCAAATGGAAAAACATAAGCTTTCTGTATCAGAAATCCGAGAGCTTGTTCGTAAAGCTTTTATAGAAACTTCAAAACAGTCACTAACCGAAACGGATTTTGAGGAAAACATGCAGATAATACAGGATTATTATAAAGATACCATCGGTAAATACTCCCCAGTGTTTACATGGTATACGAAAAAAAGAAGCGAAAGATTTTATGAGCCAAAATTCACAAAAATCAGTTCTGCATTTTATAATAAGATTTATGTCATGCTTTCAAAGATAAAACTCTATAATGAAGCTAACAACAGCCATTTGAAACTGATAGTAATTTTTGTTAATAAGACAGATTCTAACATCGGCGTAGAAAAAGATGAAATAACAAATTTTTACGGTTTATTTAAGCCAGCAATAGATTCCAAGCTACTTGAGACAAAAGAGATTGAAATAAAGATAAATTAAAATATAAGCACGACTTAAAGAAACACAGCGGCATACCGCCATTTTCATTTTGCACATTGGACATTGCTTGCTTCGCGGTCTGTTGTTGCCCGGCAGTGGCATATCGCCATTTGGTTCTGCACCTTGGACATTACTCGTTTTGCAATCTTTTGTTGTTCAGTAGTGGCAGCACGCCATTCAGCTCTGCACTTTGGACATTCTTTGCTTCGCAATCTCTTGCAACTCGGCAATCGGGGGCGCGCCCGGTGCGCATGAATAACAAGCGTCCGCGAAGCAAAAGAAAACAAATGTGCCGAATGGCATGGCGCTCTGCCACAAACGAAAAACAAAAGATTTCCAAAAAAATGTGCAGAATTTTTTACAATCCTGATTTCCAAGGCATATATATAATAGTAGGAGAAAACAAATGCCTGGAATCAAAAAATATCCCGCATGGGAGGAGCTCACGTTCGCAAACAACTTTCTTTTCTGTAAAATCATGGAGGTCGCGGACGGGATGGATGTGAATCTTGTTGCAAAATATACCGGTCTATCAGTTGAGACAATTGAATCTGAATTGAAAGGAAGAAAAATCGAGGAAGCTTTGCTTGCGACTCGCGGTAGGGATAGTAGCACCTGCCGAAAGGCAGTTCCGTAGGAATGAGCCGCGCAAGACGGCGAAGTGCGGATAGCCCGACCCGAATGTAGTGAGGGGACCGCCCACATTCTTAAAAAAACAAACTCTTTTTAAAAAATAATTACATGGAAAATCATTTGGGCTTGGTGGTAGAATAGGCAGAGAAATATTCAGGAGGAACGGATGGCCTTTACCAAAACTGCCGATGCCTTGATTTTTACAAAAGGCAACGAGACTTTGAAAATTGAAGTCTGGGGAAAAGATTCTCTTCGTGTGCGCTCGACACTGGAGACCGATTTTACAAAAAATGACTGGGCACTGACGGAGCCGCTGGAATCAAAAGGAAATGCGGTAATCACGATTGACGATGAAAAAAAATCCGCAACAATCACCAACGGAAAAATTACGGCATCCGTAAATCACAACGGGGTGCTTTCTTTTATCAAGGACAAAAAAGTTGTTCTCCACGAATATTACCGGAGCTATGACCCGGATGCCACAAAGGAAAGCTGCTGTACAAAAGTCATCAACAGGCAGTACAGGGGAATAATCGGCGGTGACTACAAGCTGACCGTGCGTTTTGATGCGAACGACGACGAAAAGATTTTTGGAATGGGTCAGTATCAGACTCCGTATCTGGACATGAAAGGCTGCTTCCTTGAACTTGCCCAGCGCAATTCGCAGATTTCAATTCCGTTTGCGGTTTCCAATCTTGGATATGGATTTTTGTGGAACTCTCCAGCGGTTGGGACTGTTGCGTTTGGAAAAAATCTGACCGAGTGGACTGCACAAAGCACAAAAGAAATGGACTATTGGATTACAGCAGGGGACAGTCCGGCAAAGATTGTTGAAAATTATACGTCGGTTGTTGGTCGCGCACCACAGATGCCGGACAATCTCTTGGGATTCTGGCAGTGCAAGCTTCGTTACAGGACTCAGGAAGAAGTTTTGACCGTTGCACGAAAATACAAGGAACTGGGAATCCATCTGGATGTTATCGTTATTGATTTCTTCCACTGGATTCGTCAGGGCGACTGGGGATTTGATCCAGAGTATTGGCCCGATCCAAAGGCGATGTGCGATGAGCTTCACGCGATGGGAACAAAGGTCATGGTTTCAGTTTGGCCGTCCGTGGATAGAAAGTGTTCGCACTATTACGAGATGGCGGAAAATGGTTATCTGGTAAGAACCGAACATGGAACGGCGCAGACTTATGCTTTCAACGGCGACTGCATTACTTTTGACGCAACAAATCC
>JAFPKH010000302.1:0-2713 GCA_017424825.1 Treponema sp.
GTGAGCCATCTTTCCAAAATCTTCGGCATGTCATCGGTCAAGTCGTGGAATGTCCATCCGGTAAATCCCGGTGCAGTATGATTTGAAAGAACGGAACTTGGAAGAATAGCGGTCTCTATTCCACAAGCCGATACAACCGGCAAAGCAACAGTAAGCGAGCACTGTCCCACGCATGAAATATCCTGAATCGTCAAAAGTCTTGTATCCATTTTTGCCTCCAAAATTTTGAAAGATTATATGTAAAATCTGGTATTGTTTATATACTCAATTTTTGCTAAATTTGATAATACCAGATTTACACGAAAAACAGCCGTTCACGGAGGATTTCATGATTACAATCAATTTTGAAAACAGGGAAAAAACGCCGCTTTGGGAATGGATTTACCTGAGCATTAAGCATCAGATTGAAAATGAAGTTCTCGGTGCAGATGAAAAACTTCCGTCCAAAAGAAGCCTGTCATCTCACCTGGGAGTAAGCGTTATCACGGTACAGACCGCCTACCAACTGCTGATAGACGAAGGCTGGATCTATTCCATTGAAAAAAAAGGATTTTTCGTTACCGACATAAAGAACAACAGGATTGTAAGCGGAGCCATAAAGGCAGACGTTGCAAGGACAACAAAAATCTCAATTCCAAAAAAAAATCCTGAGCCCGACTCCAAAATCATAGACCTTTCAAGCAATTCCGTAAGCGAAGAAAATTTTCCGTTTTCACTCTGGGCGCACATCACGCGTAAAATCCTGACCGGACATTCTCATGAAGTCTTGGAACGGACATCAGTTTTCGGAACTTCAAGGCTTCGTTCATCGCTTGCAAAATACCTCCTGGATTTCAAGGGAATATCGGTAAATGAAAATCAGATTGTAATCGGAGCAGGAACCGAATCGCTTTACACAATGCTCGCACAGCTTTTAGGCCGCGACAAGATTTTTGCAGTCGAAAACCCCGGATATCCAAAAGTAAAGAAAATCCTTGAACTTAACGGAGCAAAGACCATTGCAATCCAGACCGACGGCGACGGAATGAATATCGAAACGCTTTCAAAGACCGATGCCGACATAATACACATTTCACCGAATCACCATTTTCCAACGGGAACGGTAATGGGCATAAAACGAAGACTCGAACTTTTGGACTGGAGCGAAAAAAAATCAGGCCGATTCATAATAGAAGACGATTACGACAGCGAATTCCGATTCAACGGAAAACCCCTTCCCCCTCTCCAATCATCCGACACGAACGGAACCGTAATCTACATAAACACTTTTTCAAAAATACTTTCGCCCTCATTCAGGATTTCCTACATGGTTCTGCCCGAAAAACTGATTGCGCCTTTCACTGAAAAACTCGGCATCTTTTCATGCCCCGTACCGACCCTGGACCAATTGATTCTTGCCGATTTCATTGACGGTCGTCATCTTGAAAAACACATTTCTCGGATGAGGAACATTTACAGAAACCTCAGGAACTCTTTGATTCAGGCCCTTGAAAAAAGTTCGCTGTCCGACAAAATCAAAATCCTTGAAGAAAATTCAGGCCTTCACTTTCTTCTTAAAATCACTTCCGAAAAATCTGCACCCTCAATTAAAAGTTCACTTCTTGATTTTGGCATTAAGATTTCCCTTCTGGACGACTTTTTTCTGAACGATAAATTTTTGTCTTTCGATTCTCTTAACGAAACTGTTCTGGTCGTAAATTATTCGGCCTTGAAAAAATCAGACATTCCCAAACTCATCGAAGGTTTGGAAAAAACGATTTTGCGTTGATTTTTTACTCAAATAAATTTGGGCGTGCCCGCCTGACCCTTCGTCTTCGCTCAGGGTACAGTCGGTCGGGCTTTTCGGGGCTACGGCTTTCGCCTCCGACCACGCTGTCGCGTGTTTTCGCTTCGCTCACCCCTACAATCCCTCACGCGGAAAACATGCATTACGGCATAGGTCGAGAACGATGTAAAGAAATTTTACTTCCACTCTTTCTTTTTAAGAGCATTAAGGTAATTCTGTTTTAAGTCTCGTTGACTACCGAAGAAATTCATTTCAGACTTAGAAAACTGATTGTTTTCTATTTTCAATTGAAGAAGTTTCATCGTGCAAACAAAATCCGCAACCTGAAATAATTTATAGTCAGCCGGCATCACCTTGCGAAAAATTGGATTCGGAAGCAAAGCGTTAAAAACAATGGACAATAATTTGCTCACTTCAACCTGACCGTTATCATAATAAATCTTTACATCATCAAAACTTAGAAAATCGTCATAATGATCTCTAATAAATTGTGAAATTTGCTTTGAAAGTTTTCCAGTGGCTTCCACTGCATCTTCCATATGTTTTTTTTCAATGAAGAAACTTTTGTACTGGATATCAATCGACCTGATAAATGCCATCATTTTGTTGAAAATCCGACGTCGCTCAAAAACATCCATTTCTTTATAAACTTCTTCTTTACGGATAATCGGTCCCGTATGAATGCAAAGATTATTAAGTCCCAGATATGAAAGTTCCATATCAAGATGCTTTATTTGCATCTGAATATCCTCCGTCTGATTATGAAAAACCATCGTTATGATGTAATATGGGGAGTGAAAACTGTAATCGCCAAAGTCTCCCGATTCATCTATAAAAATACTCAGTTCCTTCAAAGCAAAACTCCATAAAAAAAAGGCGAGGAACTTCCTCGCCGGTAGATGGACCTGGGTCTCTCGACCAGCCCTA
>JAFPKH010000303.1:0-4002 GCA_017424825.1 Treponema sp.
ATCCGGCGGAGTTGATACTGCACGCACGATTTTGACCCGTGTTTATGGAAGCCAAAAAGCAAACGAAGTCCTTGAGCGCGTCGTAAAGCATCCGAACGGAAAGCCGTTTGATTATCTTGCAGATGCAGATGCAGAGCGCATTGGAATACTTTTGGACGGAGAAAGCAGCGCGGTTCAGGCACTTGTTCTTTCTCAGATTGATCCGCAGAAAGCCGCAAAAGTCATCAACCGCATGGAACAAGGAATGAAAAGTGAAGTCATACTTCGCCTTGCAAAGATGAAGTCAGTTTCACCGGATGTCCTTGAAAATTTGAACAAAAGCCTGCACGACAAGATGATGACGCAGAACACCGAAAATTCACAGAACCTTGACGGAAGGACAGCACTGGCACAAATCCTTAAGCGCATGGATCCTTCTGCAGAATATTCGATAATAGCAACCTTGAGCCAGGAAAATCCGGAGCTTGGAGCAGATTTGCGCAGGAGGCTGTTCACTGAAGATGACGTAATCGGATGCGACGACCGCTACATGCAGAAAAAGCTCCAGGACATGACTGATGCCGACCTTGTGATTCTTCTCCGTGGAAAATCAGAAAATTTCCGCGGCAAGATTTTTCAGAACGTATCCAAAAACCGCGCACAGATCATACAGGACGAGGAAATCCTTAAGGATTACATACTCAGGTCTGACAGCGAAAGAATTACGTCACAATTCTATGCAGATTTACGCCGTGCATGGGAAGTAGGAGAGCTTAGCATAAACGGACGCGACGATGAGGAATACGTACAATGAAAAAAGGTGATGTTTACAAAGGGTTCATGGTGCTTGAATCAATAGAAAACGTAAAGGACTGCAATGCTCCCGGAGTATGGCTGAAACATGAAAGGACAGGAATGGAAATCTTCCATGTCCTGAAAGATGATGACGAAAACCTTTTTGCTTTCGTATTCAGGACTCCACCTAAAGACAGCACCGGCGCAGCGCACATAATGGAACACAGCGTTTTGTGCGGTTCCGAAAAATATCCGCTCAAAGATCCGTTCATAAGGCTTGCAAACCAAAGCCTTGCCACATACCTGAATGCATTCACAAGCCCGGACTATACGGCATATCCTTCAAGCTCCACGGTAAAGGCAGATTATTTCAACACGCTTTCCGTCTATGCCGATGCAGTTTTTTTTCCGCTCCTCAAAGAAGAGATTTTCATGCAGGAAGGTCACAGGCTGGAATTCGATCAAAAGGGAAAAGCTTCCATACAAGGTGTGGTCTATAACGAAATGAAGGGCAAATACTCTTCATATGAATCTGTCATTTCGGATGCCATAGACAACGTGATGTTTGCAGGAACCCGCTATTCGAATGATTCAGGCGGCGACCCGATGGAAATTCCTTCGCTCACTTACAGCCAGTTCAAGGCATTCCATAAAAAATATTATACGTGCGCAAACTGCCTTGTTTTTTTGTACGGCAACATCCCGACGGAAGAGCAGATTGATTTCATCGATGAAAACGTGCTTTCAAAAATCAAGGACGGCGGAAAAAAGGTAAAATACGGAAGATTCCCTGAAAACGCTGAAATTCCCTCCAAGGCACATGTGTACGGCCCTGCGAACGAAAATGAAACCAAGGACACCGTCGTATGCGCATGGAAAATCGAACCGGGTGACATGCCAAGGAATGAGCATAGGATGGAGCTTATGTTCCTCAACAACCTTCTTTGGAACACTGATTCCGCACCGGTCACAAAAGCTCTCATGGAAAGCTCACTGGGAGAAGACATTGCACCGCAGACCGGAATGTCGCTCAGCCTTCAATGCCACAATGCAGTTTGCGGATTGAGGGGATGCAATCCTAAGGACAGCGTGAAAATAAAAAAAGTGGTTTTCGATGCCCTTGAAAAACTCTGCACGGAAGGATTGAGCAAAAGCCTTTTGGACAGGGTGTGCATGACTTTCGATTTTTACAACCGTGAAATCAGCAGGTCGGGCGGCCCTCAGGGATTCGTCATGCTAAGAAGATGCATACGCGGCTGGATTTATGACGAAAAACCATGGAAGACCCTTGAAATGTTCGATGATTTTGCAAAGCTCAAGGAACGCCTTCAAAAAGAGCCTGAATATCTTTCGGAAATGATTCACAGGTATTTCCTCGACAACAAAAATTTCTCGCTGATCACGGCATCTCCTTCAAAAAAATGGCTTTCAGAACGTGCGGCGCAGGAAAAGGAAAACACAAGGATTGCGCTTGAAAATCTTACGGAAAAAAAAGCGTTGAAAAAGCTCGAAAAAATGTCGGCGTTCCAGCAGTACAAGGAAACTGAAGAAGAGGACAACCTGATTCCACGCCTGAAAAGAAATCAGCTTGAGCTTAAATTCTGGGAATCTAAGATTTCAAAAAGCAATGTCGGCGGCATACAGGTTTTTACAAGTACGGAACCTACGAACGGAATCATCTATTTTGACCTCTGCCTTTCGATCGACAACCTTACGCCTGAGGAATACAAATATGCATCACTGATTGCAAGCACATGCACAGACGTGGGCTGGGGCAGCGTTTCATGGAGCGAAGGACTGAACTTGCAGCAGACGATTGCAGGAAGCCTTGTGGCGCATACTGAATCCATGTCGCTTCCTGTAATAAACCGCCGGCGTCCAGATTGCAGCTATGTAGGCCGTGACTGGTTCATGTTCTCCGTTTCAGTGCTTGAAGACAAAATAGAACAATCCCTGGACCTCATTTCGGACATACTCCTCAAAACCGATTATTCGGATTCATCAAGGCTCATGGATCTTATCAATTCATCCGTGAACTCAGATAAATCAAGCTTCGCTTCATATGCAACCCAATATGCATACAGCCGCTCAAAAAGAAAGGTGAACAGAAACGAAGCTCTCAAGGAACTCTGGAACGGACTAAGCTCAGTGTATACATCGAACGAGCTTTCCAAAAAAAAGCCTGAGGAAGCAAGCAAAATATTCCGTGCTCTCCTGAAAAAAATAACAGGAAACGGTGCGGTGATACATGTGGTCTCAACGGAAGACGGCGTGAAAAAGACAAAGAAGCTCCTTCCGGATTTCATAAAAAAAATGAACCTTCAGCCGCTCGGCGAAAAAAAAGAGGTTCCTCTTGAAAAGCTGATCAAGCTTACGGAACTTCCTGGTGAAATACTGAATCCGGCATCGAAAAAGAAATGCAACCCTGATTTCGTTGACGAAGTTGTTCTCATAAACGGAACGGTCGGATCGGCATGCTCTTCATTCCGCTCGGATGAATACGGAAAAAAATCATGCGCATCGGAAGCCGTGTTCTGTCACAGGATGGCAAACAACGAGCTTTGGGAAACCATAAGGACAAAGGGCGGTGCATATGGGGTGAACTTCAATTCAACTCCTTCGGCGGCATATTCATTCTACGGAACTTACCGTGATCCCAAGCCTTTTGATTCCGCTTCGGCCATAAAAAAAGCGGTGGCAGAAAGCAAGGAAAACGTTTATTCCGAAGATGAGGTCGAAAAATCGGTCATCGGACGCTACGCCGCGCTCATAGAACCCATGACTCCGTGCGACAGGGGCATGACGGCATTTATATACGAGCTTCAGGGAAGAGGTCATGATGAAATCAAAAAGAATGTTGCCGCAATACTTTCGGTGACTGCAGAAAGCATGAAAAAAGCTGCAAAGCGGTACGCAGAAAGGATCATGGAAGATGACGGAACTTTTTCCACTGTGATTTTCTGCCCGAAATCCCTGTTTTCTGCAAAAAATAAAGAAAATACTGGAAAAATTATAAGTTTGCCGTTATAATATAGTGGAATCTTGGAAAGCTGTGTTTTTCCAGGATGGCTTGCATGTATATTTTGTACGCCGCTTAAGAAAAGATGACATATAGGAGTCCTGGACTTCCTTTGACTTAGGAGAATATTATGGGAAGAGACGAGAATGGCGAAAAACTTTTGTCAATGATAAGGCTTTTGGTATCTGACGTTCAGGGAGCGCCTTTCC
>JAFPKH010000304.1:0-2674 GCA_017424825.1 Treponema sp.
CAAGACGCTTGCTGAATACGGCATTACAGCGGCTCCGCAGTCATTCGTGTATATCGAAGGGTAAACGTTTTTCCTTTCAAATCCCAAATACCAAATTTTATCGCCGACGAAAATTAAAATTCGGCAATAAGAGTGGCAACATCATTTTTTATAAAAACTCTTCTTTAGGATATTTGTTTAGGGTTAATTCATCTAAATAAAGAGCCTTCTCCAATGAAGCGGGAACTTTGCACACCTCTCCCAGCTTAACCCATTCCCAGGAATCAGGGATTTCAAAGGGTACGTCGGCTAACTTCTCATAATGGGGGTTATGTCTTCAATTTTTTTTCAATAAAATCACCAGATCTCTTGACAAATTTTTAAATATAGTGTATATTTGTGCAGTAGTCTGTTTTTACCGCTTTTTTTTGCTTGTAGGCGGAGGAGTTGATATGGTTAGTTTAAAACGTGTGCTAGTTCCGACAGTTAAGTCTTTTTTCCCTCACATCGTGGTATTGACTTCTTGTAGCCGATTGGCTACATTATAGGAGGGAATATGTTTCGAATCAAAAAGACGGAATATTTTTCTAATTGGCGTAACCTAATTAAAGACGATCATGCTCGTGCAAAAATTGACCTTAGGATAGAGCAAACTAAACTAGGAAATTTTGGAGATTTCAAGTTTGTTGGCGATGGTATATATGAGATGCGTATTCATTATGGGCCGGGGTATCGCATCTATTATACAAAAGAAGATGATGTCATTGTTCTTTTGTTGGTGGGTGGCGATAAATCAACGCAACAAAAGGATATTGAAAAGGCAAAGGAGTTGAAAAATGGAAAAAAATGATGCTGAAATTTCTGATTTAGACGTTGCTGATCTCTTGCAAACAGAAGACGAGGTCAAATACTTTTTGCAAGAAGCTCTTGCTGAAAATGATCCTGTTTTATGGCAACATGCAATTGAAGATGCGGCTCGGTCTGCGGGTATGGCAAAGATTGCTGAAAAATCGGGCTTGAACCGTGAAAGTCTCTACAAGGCTCTAAAAGAAGATGCTCATCCAAGGTTTGACACTGTTATGCGGGTGCTTAATGCTATGGGTTTAAAGCTTACCATAACGCCTTGTGTTGCAGAAAAACAAGCAAAGTATTCTGCGAAGTGATACGGTAATTTCACTAATTGCCGGAATGATGTGTGACTGCGAAAGAGCTTTTTCAATAAAGAGGGGGAAATTTGTGATGGAGTGTTTCGTCTTTTATCTTGCCGAAAGGCTTTCGTTTTACCAGTATCTAGAAGGACAGAACCTTGCCGTCAATACGATGGAATCTTACTGCTGGACTGCGGATTTTTTCAAGTCGCATTTCGGGCGGTTCGGTCGTAAGTCACTTGCGGATTACAAGAACTTTCTTCTCGAAAATTTTAAACCAAAGACGGTTAATTTGCGGATTCAAGGTATTAACAAGTATTTGGATTTTGCAGGGAAGTCGAAACTACGCGTCAAGAATGTCAAGGTTCAGCAGAAAAGTTTTTTGGAAAATGTTATCAGCAATGCGGATTACCAGTTTCTGAAAACGAGCTTGTTGCGGGATGGTCAGACCAAGTGGTATTTTGTTGTGTGGTTCCTTTCGGCGACGGGCGCCCGCGTGGGGGAACTTGTGAAACTCAAGGTGGAGCATGTGGAGTGCGGATATTTCGATATCTACGGGAAGGGCGGAAAGTTGCGGCGGCTTTACATTCCCGAGACATTGCGAAAGGATGCTCTGCGTTGGTTGGAACGTGAAGGACGTTTTAGCGGATACCTTTTCTTAAACCGTTTCGGCAAGCAAATTACACCGCGGGGAATCGCTTCGCAGCTGAAAACATTTGCAAAGAAATATGGTTTAGACGAAGCCGTGGTTTATCCTCATTCGTTCCGTCACAGGTTCGCCAAGAATTTTTTGGAAAAGTGGAACGACATCGCGTTGTTAGCTGACCTCATGGGGCATGAGCATATTGAAACGACCCGCATTTATTTGCGTCAGACGGCAAGTGAACAGCGTGAAGTTGTGAATAAAATCGTGACTTGGTGATTTAATCACGTTCCTTTCCCATAGCATCTACCCGTGTTGATGTCCACAAAATCGTCATCAACGATGCGAATAGGAATAGGACATATTCTTTCAAGAAGTGAGCATGTTCTGCCATATTTGTTCGGAAATTACAGTGACATTGCAGACGAAATGTCACAGCAAAATGTCACAGTAAAAAACGGTGCGTGCAAAAATAGATTCTTAAAAATGCAAAAAACCACGGCTTTGTTACCGTGGACCATTCAAATGACTTGTTTAGCGTTGCGCTCTACGCTTTTGGATTTCGTCTAGCGGAACGCCTGAAATGCTAGATTGAATTGCTCCTTGGTTTCACAAAAAATGGTAATCAGTCAACGTTTCCAGGAATGAGCGACTTCTTCAGGAATATTGAAATAAGAAATAGCGTCATCTTGAGTGATTTTTCCGGCTTTAAACATTGTTTTAGCAATGCTTTCATCGTGATGAGCAATCTTTTCCGCGATTTCTTCTTCTTCGACTTCGGCAATGGATTTGTAGCCGTAAACTTCGCTGCATTTCTTGAAATCCATTTTGAATTGCTCCTTCAATCAATAAGTTGGGCATGTTCTTTACGGGCATCGTCATGTCCTTGAGCATAGGCTCCTTG
>JAFPKH010000305.1:0-9530 GCA_017424825.1 Treponema sp.
ACTATTCACGGAATAGATTATGTATCCGATGAAAAGGGTGTCAAAAACAAAAACAAGCACGCAGAAAACTTTTCCGACCCTGGTTTTATTCGGCTTGATGATTCCTGAAAACGCACATATCAACGCCGCGGCATTCGTTATTATGATGAACGTCAGAAGAAGCAGCGTCATTGACGAAGTGATTTTATCATAAGAAAAAATCCAGAAGATTCCGAGACCAAACGAAACAAAGAAAAGAACCAATGCGATAAAGCCGCAGATCAAGGTTTTATGGCCGCCTTTCCTTCTCCTGAATTTGTTTATGAAACGGACTATTGCAAAAGCCGCCAAAGTCAAAACCAAAATAAGTACTGCCAGACAAACAAAATATGAGATCATCTTTTTCTCCCTGCCCTATTCTTCAAACGGGTATTTAAAATTCCACTTTCTTCGGAGATCATCCATTATACCACATAATTGGACTGAATGGCTATGCGGATAGACGGAACTTTCTGTTTTTCCGTTTAAAATGCATTCGGTAGCCTCTTCAAGCTCATATTCATAACCGTTTACCCTGAACGGCGCCTCTATGATTTCCGTTCTTTTTGAACCTGCCTTTCTGCTCGGATACAAATGGATTTCAGCCTTCTGAGCCATAAAAAAATCCTTTACCTTTATGAATCCCTTCGATCCATATATGAATGCATCATGCTCTTCATGGTAAAACGGAAGACCCACGGCACTTTCAAATGTTGCGGTAACCCTGTTTTCAAAAACCAGGCTCACGCTCTCCCATGCATCGACGGAGTTTTGGAAGCGCACGTTTGATCCGTAGTTCACGGCAGGAACAAAATCGTTCATGAGCATCGAAAAATAAATGTTGTAGATTCCCACGTCCAAAAGCGCGCCGCCAGCCATTTCCGGTGCCCACAGCCTGCTTTTCGGATCGAAATCATTTTTGTTGCAAAAATATGAAAGAACGTGAAGCACGTTTCCGATCGCTCCATTGGCAATGCATTCCTTGATTTTCCCGATGCACGGATTGAAAGCGGTCCACATCGCCTCCATGAAAAAAAGATTTTTTGACCGAGCCTTTTCAATCATCTGGTTAAGCTGAACACCGTTACAGCCGGCCGGTTTTTCACAAAGAACGTGCTTTCCGCTTTCAAGGCACTGCATGACTGAATCAAAATGAAATGCATGGGGATTTGAAACGTACACGGCATCAACCTGCGGATCCGACAAAAGCTCTTCATAAGAACCGTAGGATTTTTCAAAGCCATATTTTTCGGCAAAACTTTCAGCTCTTCCGGCATCCCTGCTTGCAACAGCATAACGCCGGATTTTTTCATTCGGAGAATTCATTGCACGCGCCATGGCATTGGCAATATTTCCAGGAGCCAAAACAGCCCAATTAACAAAATCTTTCATACTTCATAAACTATATCGGCGGTCTTAACTTGGTTACGCCCGTTGTTCTTAGCATAATACAGACATTTGTCCGCATTATCAATCCATGTGGTTCCGTTGAAATCTGCCGGCATTCCGCTTATTCCTGCACTCAGGGTAAACGATGCGTCACCGGAAAAGTCAAATCTTGCAGCAGCAAAATCCGCGCGGATTGACTGAACCGTATAAATCACGACCGACGGCATGCTGTCTTCAAAAATCAAAACGAATTCCTCACCGCCGTATCTGAATGCCCTCCTGTTCGATCCCATGTTCTTTCTGATTATTTCAGCAAGGGCAACGAGAACTTTGTCACCGGCAACATGACCGTATTCATCGTTCACTTTTTTGAAAAAATCAATGTCCAGCATCACAAGAAAGGGATTTATATTCTCCGTCTTGATTCTTTTCAGGATTCTTGAAATCGCACCGTCAAGCGCAGTCCGGTTGTAAAGCTTCGTGAGAGGCTCAATCTTCAGTTCTTCCACCAGCTCAATCTGCTTTCCGTAAAAGTCATGGATGTAATCAAGCTGCGACACCTGTGATTTCATGAGCGCACGGGCAAAAACATATGCACAAATAATGAAAACGAAATCGCAGATCATGGAAAGGACTTTGTAAAGCCCCTCTTCTGTATTCGGATCGATCAAAAAAGTGACTGCAGAAATTATGAGAGTCGGAACCGTAAGTACAAGGAGCCGCTGAAGTATTTTTGCTTCACCAAAAACGGCGCAGATAAAAAATGCCACGGCAGGAGAGACCAGAAGGATTTGAAAATAATTATGGAAGATTGCAAGAACCGAGCAGATCATAAAAATGCTGAACGAAACCCACATGTTCTTTGTCATGGTGGAAAACCTGCCTGACCGCCTGACGCATGCAGCGATTATGAGAACAGAAAAATTCAAGGCTGAAGGCATAACGATCCTGATCATGACATATCTGAAAATCTCATCGACTCGCTGGCTCAGCTTCAGAAGCGTAGCAAAATTGAAAAACTCCATTCCCAAAATAATGAAAACCACGATCCAGCATATCAACAAAATCTTTCTCTGCCACTTGCCTTGGAGAAAATCCTTATACTTATTAAACGTGTTTTCCGCTTCGTTCATACTATTATAATATCATAAATAATTAAATTTTATAAGTGGGAAGTGCCGAAACTGACAAATCCGGACTGACGGTTTACAAACTGATTCCGCTGATATAGAATGAATCGATGACTGGAAAAATAATTTTTGCGGCCGCATGCTTTGTAACCGCGCTGACATTCATAGAAGTAGGAATCTATGCGTTTTTGACCCGGAAACCCATGAATTTCTGGACATGGCAAAAAGTCGATCCAAAGAAGATAAGCGACATAAAAAAATACAACAGGGCAAACGGAATCATGTGGATTTGCGCCGGAATTCCGCTTCTGGTTTTTGCAGCCCTGAGTTTCTGCATGGACATTTTTCCGCTTGGGATTGCGCTCGCCGTCTATCTTATGCTTGCGCTCCTGGCGTTGATTTTCACATACCGAATGATCGAAAAAAAATTCATGCGCTGACAAACAAGGCCGGAAAAAAATCTGCATGACTCATACCTTGGGAACCGCTGATTAATACGGGAAGCATTAATCAGCGGTTCCCGGCAATTTCTCGTAATTCTTTATACTGTAAGGAATTACTACGAAATTGCAGATTTTATGGTTAACAATGAATAATCCGCTTTCGGATTATTCATTGTTTCCCTTAATCTCTCCGTCAACGGTAAAAAAAATCTGCGCCGTTTTTTCTTTATCGGAAGACAACCTTTGAAAAACAAGCGGATAGGAACCGGCGTTTGAAATAACCATGACTTCGCCTATCCTAAGCTTCGGCATCATGACATCTTCGGCAATCACATCATTTTCAGAAAAAGAATTTCCCACGACAGTGACAAGCTCCGTTTCTTCCGAAGAATCAAGAGGATGAATCTCGAACGAATTCAGCTTGGTGAAAAAAGGCTCCATGCTTTTCGGGTTTTCCGACTGCGAATATTTTTTTACCGCATAAGAAATAAGAGGCTTGCAAAAACCGCCCAATGGATTCTGAAGGACGGCAAAAGTTTTTCCGTGCGATTTTTTCACGTCGATCACATGCGTAACAAAACTACCGCACTTCCCGGAAACATATCGCCCAAGTTCCATTATTATCTTGATCCTTGGATGCGTCATCCTGAAGCTGGAAATTCTTTCTTCCATTTCCGAACCAAGCCATGAGATGTTTATTTCTTTGTCATCGTCAGTGTAAGGAATACCTATGCCTGAACCAAGGTCTATGAATTTAAGTTTGTGGCCGACCGCACGCTCCACTTTTTCGGCAAGCTGGAAAGCTTTTTTATAATATCTGTTTATCTTGCTGCAATCCAATTCCTGATTTTTTATGAGCGTGTAGATTCCGATGACTCTCACATAAAGCTCATCCAATTTTTCAAGATAGTCAAGGGCCTCCTTTTCATCGATTCCGAATTTTGAAGGCAGACCCTGGTCTTTTTCATAAGTGAAATTCGGATTTATCCTCACGGCAATTTCAATCTGCTCGTTGAAGATTTCCGCAAGATATTTCAATCTTTCGATTTCTGAAATACTGTCGGCGACTATCGTGCATTCATGGTAGGAATCCTGCAGATCGTCCATCGATTTTCCGGGAGCTGAATAAAATATCTTTTCCCTGCCAAGCCCCATTTTTTTTACGGAATCCAATTCTTCCATGCTGGACACCGACGCACCGAAACCGTTTGAAAAAATTGACTTGAGGACGTTTTCATTGGAATTGCAGCTTACGAAATATAAAAAATCAACGGAAGGAAAATTCTTTTTCAAAAGATTGATTCTGGAAATTATTTCCTGCTCTTCATAAAGATAAAAACTTTCGTATTGCTTTGCCAATCTTTCTATCAAGTATTTCGTTTCCATAAAAAAGATTGTATCACAAAACGCAATCAACAAACATACCTGAACGGATAAAAAATGCCGGAAGGCTCATAA
This sequence comes from Treponema sp., assembly GCA_017424825.1. GTDB lineage: Bacteria > Spirochaetota > Spirochaetia > Treponematales > Treponemataceae > Treponema_D. The sequence goes on from JAFPKH010000305.1 coordinate 4,439, forward strand.
ACCAACCGGCATTCACTCTTGTCAAAAACAGATTTTAGATTGCAGAGAAACCGCGCTCCAAATCTGCAAGGATATCATCGATGTGCTCCGTTCCTATTGAAAGGCGTATCGTGCTCTGGGTGATTCCCTGTTCGGCAAGCTCCGTGTCGTTCAATTCAGAATGTGTGGTTGAAGCCGGATGTATGACCAAAGACTTTACGTCCGCGACATTTGCAAGCAAAGAGAAAATCTGGAGATTGTCGATGAATTTCCAAGCCTCTTCCCTTCCGCCTTTGATTTCAAAAGTGAAAATCGTAGCTCCGCCGTTCGGGAAATATTTTTTATAGTTCGCATGGTCTGGATGATCCGCAAGCGATGGATGGTTCACCTTTGCAACCTTTGGATTTTTTGCAAGATACTCGACAACTTTCTTTGTATTCTCAACATGACGCTCAACCCTGAGGGAAAGCGTTTCGGTTCCCTGGATCAAAGCCCATGCAGCAAACGGAGAAATGGTCGCACCCTGATCGCGCAAAAGAATCGCACGGATGTATGTAACGAACGCTGCACCCGGAACGGCATCCGCAAAGCTTACTCCGTGGTAGCTTTCATTCGGATTTGCAATCAGAGGGAATTTTCCTGATTTCCAGTTTGTCTTTCCTGATTCGATTATTATACCGCCGAGAGTCGTTCCATGTCCTCCGATGAATTTTGTGGCTGAATGGATTACGACATCAGCACCGTGCTCAAGCGGACGGATAAGATATGGTGTTCCGAAAGTATTGTCAACGACTACAGCAACGCCGTGCTTATGACCAAGGGCGATAAGTGCATCAAGGTCTGGAACGTCTGCATTCGGATTTCCGAGCGTTTCAAGATAAAGGACCTTCGTGTTTTCCTTGAAAGCCTTTTCAACTTCAGAAAGATCATGTGCGTTTACGAACGTCGTTTCAACTCCGAAAGGTTTCAGCGTGTGCTTCAGGAGATTGTAAGTTCCTCCGTAAATGGTTTTCTGAGCAACGATATGACCGCCGGCCTGAGCCAGAGCCTCGATCGTATATGTTATGGCAGCGGCACCGGAAGCAACTGCCAGGGCTGCAGAACCGCCTTCAAGGGCTGCAATCCTTTTTTCAAAAACATCCTGGGTCGTATTCGTAAGGCGGCCGTAAATGTTTCCTGCATCTGCCAATCCGAATCTGTCGGCGGCATGTTTTGCATTATGGAAAACATATGATGTGGTGGCATAAATCGGCACTGCACGTGAATCTGTAACCGGATCCGCAATCTCCTGTCCTACATGGAGCTGTTTTGTCTCGAATTTAGTATTTGAAAAATCTGCCATAGTCATTTCTCCTTTTTTGTTTGATCTGATTCATTTATAAAACATATTACCTACTATGTCAATAGGTAATATGTTTTTTTTTTACTTTTTCTGATTATGGTAAAACCGCATGAAAAATGCTATTATAAGCCGATGGAAGAGCCTTTTTATAAAAACGGATTGAAATTCTCATGCAAGCGGTGCTCATCATGCTGCGGCCATGCACCGGGATTCGTATATCTTTCGGAATCAGATTTGAAAAAGCTTTGTGAATTTTTCAAGCTCAGCATAAAGGATTTCGTGGAAAAGTATTGCCGCGAAGCAGATTATTACGAAGGAAAAACCGTCATTGCGCTGGCCGAACAAAAAAACTACGACTGCATTCTATGGAAAGACGGATGCACCGCTTATGAAGCAAGACCCGTCCAATGCTCGTCATATCCGTTCTGGACATGGATGGTTCAGGACAAAAAAACATGGGATGAAATGGCAGAAGGATGTCCTGGAATGAACCAAGGAAAAATCTGGTCAAAAGAATTCATAGACGAAACAAAAGACGCTTATGAAAAAAACGTTCCCATTACAAAAGAAGAGCTTGAAAAACTGATTGCCGGCTGAAAGATTTCAGGCACTGGATTCAAAGCGCAACCCTTGCAAAAACAGATGCCGCAAAAAAATCTTTCCCGTAGGCCTGGGGTTCAGCATCCGTCCTGATTTTTTTTGACAGCTCTCCCCTTATTCCGAGAGAAAAAATTTTATAGACCTTGTGCACATAAGAAGCGTCGAGATTGAAAATCAAAAAATTTCCAGAAAGCTTTTTTCCTTTGGGCGTGTTTCCGTATGAGTTCAAATATTCAAGCTGCGTTCCAAGATAAAAATTCCCTGCAAGCGGAGAATCGAATTCTGCATAAAATTTTCCTATAGGGCCGAAAGTATAAGTAAGCTCCCCGGTCTTTGCAAAAGCACCCGACTGTTCACAGCAGTTTTCTGTAACGCCGAAAAACACAAACCCAAGCTCTGCTCCATATGCAAAATAATTTGCGCCGTAATTTATTTTTTGCTTGAAAAATGCACCGAGCGAATTCAATGAAAGGCATCCTGAATCAGAATACGTCACGTCATAATTCATGCTGACACCGGCATTCGAATCTGCATTTTGATTTATATACAATGGAACGGAAAAAAACTCTCCGTCAAGATCAGCCTGCAGATAATATCCGCCGCCGAAAACATTTCCGCTTATGCTTGCAGTGAATTGATCCATGAATTCTTTCGTTCTGTGGCCATAAGGATTTTGATACACTATTTCAGCCGCAAAAAAAAGCTTCGGTGAAAGCCTGGATTTTGAAAACGGCTCCCTGGATTCAAGCGACTCGATTTTTTCACCGGAAAGTCCTCCGCCCAAGTCAAAGCTCAGAGAATCCACGGATGATTTTTCACAGCCGAGCTTGCGTCCAGTCAAAATGGAATTGAGTCCCCCGACGGGATTGAACAAAGCACCGAGCAATGGGTGTATTCTTGCACCTTCGTTTCCGAGCCTGTACAAAACTTCTCCGACAACGGCACCTGAAAAAGTAGTCGTAATAAAATCATTAAGCGAATTGTTTCCGGCCTCTATGCAGTTTTCCCACAAAAAAGAACCGGCCGCGGTCATCAGAAAAGACTGCCAGAAATTCAGCCCGTTGCTTCTTGCCGCAGTAAAATACATGTTTCCGAAATACGGATGTGCCGCCTGATTTCTCAAAAACGAACTTGTGTCCCAGAGCCACGGCGACGTGAAATTTTTCCACATGATTTCAGGATTTATTTTTTTCCACGACTGATCCAAAATCAAAGTGCAGAAATTATAGACGACCAGATTTGTGACAACGATTTCAGCCGAAGCGGTAAAATAATTTTTCCATCCGGCATCGCTAAAGAATAGAAGATTTTTTTCATTCCCGGATTTTTCCAAAACATTTTCTTCGGAAACATCAGGATTTTTTTCATCAGCAAAAACTGCCGTGCTCTGAAAAAGGATTAACGCAATCAGCACGAAAATAACAAGTCTCTTCATAACACGGCAATCTTACCATAATATCAAGCCCTTCCGCAACACAAGCGAAAGGACTAGAAAACTAATTCGTCGTCATTCCAGTTATGATTGTATCAACGGCAGAGAATCTACCGGCCAGCCATTCTTTCAAATAAGCAGCAGAAGCCGACTGTGATTCTGAAGCCGCAATTTTTGAAGCATTGCACAGTTCATCGTTTCCGCTCGGGTTCCCCCATTTTTCACGGTCCGCGTTAAATGATGCCTGGTAGACAGAGTTAGAATTTTCGTCTATGAACCGGGTCAATTCCGGAAGAACATTTTTGCTCTTCACACCGGCCCATGAAGTTTTTACCATATCCTGAAACCATGCCTGTCTGACAAAAATTACCATCCATGGATTTGCTTTCTCACGCGCCCCTGTGCACTGAGTATTCGTCTGGCAAAGTCCGGCAAACATTTCGTTTATAGTTCTCATGTTAGTCTTGCTTGAGATTTCATTTGAAATGTCAGCGATGCAAAAACTCTTGTTTCCCATCGTGGAGTCAAAATCCCACGGCGCACTGAAAGTAAGCTTGCGTCTGTTGTTTTCTGAAAAATCAACGCTCATAAAGAAACTGGTAACGGGCAGATCAGGATCACAGACAAGCTCATTGAAAACGTATGTGTCCGCAAGCGAATCAATATCTATGACTTCCTTGACGCAGTTCTTGCATTTTTCATTGTCGTTCGCACCTGTTATGTCCGTCCATTCGACCAGCTCATACGATGAATTGAACTTGTAATACCTTTTATTGTTGACCGCCTCGTAACAGATTTTCCAGACATTGTTCATGTAGTCAGAAATGAAGTCGTGCTGGGCAACATTGGTTATGTCACTTTTGATTGTATAACCGCTTACAGGATTTACAAGCTGATTTCCAGCATAATCCCTTATGGTACCAAGATAATCAATTTCAAATTTTTCATTTACCGCTTCGGAATTATAGTAGTGGTCAAATTCAATCAGATAACCGATGTCGGTATTGGTCGCATTCTTTTCTGGTTCTGTAAGTCCAAGCCTCTTTGCTTCCTGCTGCTCGGCAAGAAGATACACACCCATATATGTGCCGTTGACTTCTACTTCAACAAGCTTGCAGTCGCTTGCATAACCTGAGAAAAGTTTTCTATACATCTCAAGCCCGACCGCATCACGTAAAAACGAAGCGTCTTTATAAACAGCAAGAAGCACCCAGTTTTTGAATTTCTTATTTCTGTTAAGACCGAGCATTGACTGCTTGCTATCAAATTTAATTCTGAGGGATTTTTTGTCATAATCCGTTGTCCAGTTTCCACGAACTTTCACCTGGCCGGTTCCTATCAGATTGCCGTCTCCGTCTTTTATCTCACATTTCTCATACCAAGGATTCGGAGCGTCTTTTTTGGGGTACTCACCCCAACCTGCCTCATACCATTCCCTGTAACTGTCCGTGACAACTTTTGCAATCGGTTCAAGGACAAAATTCATGTTGCCGTTGTTTTCCGTCGATGTAATCTTTATGCGCGGAAAATTAACGCTAGAACTTGGAGACGGTGTTACCTCCTGCTCACATGACGTTATCCCGAACAAACCGAAAATGCAAAACACAAAAAACAAGCCTAAACTTCTTCCCATCCGCATAACATTTTTCATAATTTCTCCTTTTGTCGATATTGATATTTTGGGCTTCCGATTTTTACCCTGCAATAAAGACACATTTTATTGTCACACGGCTTTTCTG
>JAFPKH010000037.1:0-6657 GCA_017424825.1 Treponema sp.
ATTCTTACCATGATTCTTAGTGCAACGTTTTCAAAACCGGCAGGAAAATGCAAAGAGATTTTCGGAAAGGAATATATAAAAATCCGTATATGGAAAAATCCGGCGGCAGGGATAAAACCCAAGTCTGAATATGAAGCCGAGTTTTTTACGCAGACACAGGCATTCCAGAAAAAAATGAGCGCGGAAGAAGTAGATGAATTTATTTCGCTCTATGCCGGGACTGCATTCAAAGCAGTGACGGCGCAAACCGAAGATGAAGAAATCACGGTAATGTCGAACAGGCACGGAGAAATAAAGGAGCTTCGGAAACCGCGGAAAAACAAAATTGAAATTACGGGAAAAAGCAACAGGAAAAAAAATTATATACTTAAAGAAGGAATCCCGGTACCGTTTTTGGTAAAGCTCGGGGTCATGACAAAAAACGGAAACGTCATCGCACAAAATATGACAAGTTCCGCCAGATAAACAGATTCCTGGAATTCATAAGCGACGTGATTCCGGACGTAAAACGGCTGACTGCAAAAGAAGAAGGGGCGCAGGAAAATCCGTTTTCAAAAGAAAGACCGCTTCACATAGCAGATTTCGGATGCGGAAAATCATACCTCACGTTTGCGCTCTACCACTATCTCAGGGAAATAGAAAATATTGAAGCAGAAATAACCGGACTTGACCTTAAGGCAGACGTTATAAAAAAATGCTCTGACCTTGCAACGGAGCTTGGTTATGAAGGGCTTCATTTTTATGTAGGTGACGTAGCGGAATTTTCATACAGCCATAAACCGGACATGATAGTTACCCTTCACGCCTGCGACACTGCAACTGATTATGCGCTTGATTTTGCGATGAGAAACAATGCAAAGGCAATACTTTCGGTACCATGCTGCCAGCACGAAATAAACCTTCAGCTTGAAAAAAAACACGGCATAAAACCGGAAAGTCCCCTTTCGCCGCTTGTAAGATACGGTCTGATCAGGGAACGGCTCTCATCACTTGCAACGGATGCCCTGCGTGCGGAACTTCTTGAACAGAACGGATATTCAGTGGACGTGCTTGAATTCATTGACATGGAGCATACGCCGAAAAACATCCTGATCCGTGCAGTGAAAAATCCTTCCATGGATGAAAGCCGGGTTGAAGAAAGCAAAATCAGGGTCAGCGCGCTTTTAAATGAGCTTTGCGTAACCCAGACTTTGTCGGAACTTCTAAGAAAAAAAAGCTAGAAAAGTTTTCTGCATTCAAGATAGAATCTTTTTTCGCTTGCTTCTCCCATGCTGAAGCTTTTTCTTGGGAGAGGTCCCCTTCCGCTGATCGTTGCGAAGAACGAATCTTTTGCAATCGGAGGAAGAAGGAAAGTGAGCGCACCGTCTTTTTGTCCAAGGCGGAAAACTTCATCGCTTCCGTGTATGTAATCGATTTCGATTCCGCTTACTGATTTTTTTTCATCCGCAATAAATTCATCGAGCACCGGCTGGAATCTGGCGACCGCAAGTTCTTTGACCGGAGTTTCAAGCAGCACAAAATGATTCTTTCCGCTTTCAGTATAAACGAATCCGAAAGAAGCCTGGGATTTTTTCACTTTGTCTTCAAGTTCATTGGCACTGCCGCATTCGCTTACCGTTCCGCCGAGATTTTTCTGCACGTATGAAATGGTTTTCTGAGGATCCGCTCCGAACAAAACGCGGTGGATCGGTTCGAAGGTAAGCCCCGGATCATAGATGTTCACAAGCTCGACCAAAGCGTAGCGCACCGGGGAAGACTCTATTTCTTCCTTTGATTTTCCGGCACGAGAAAGTTCTTCCTTGTATTCATCCCAGACAGCTTTTGCCGTTGCAAGCGAATGGTTTCCGTCACCGACCGCAAACATGAACGAGCTTCCGTCTTTTTCAGTCCCGGCTTTTTTGAGCGATTCAAGCGCAGAATAAAGTCTGTCCAAATCTTCTTCTGATTTTATGCTCCATCCGCTTATATGACCGGCACCCATCATAAGCTCCCCGTCATAAACAGGCTCAGATTTTTTTGCGCTCTCACCGGCGGCTTCAATCAAAGTATGGTCAGGGTCGTTTACCAAAAGCATTATGTGGGGACTTTCAAGCGGAGCACCACGGCGGATTTCCTTTCTAGGAGGAATACGTTCGACTATCGTAGCTTCGGTTGCACGAACAAGCGCCCTGCTCATCGGTTTCCATTCATAGCTTTCAAGGTCAAGGGCAACGACAAGCCCCTTCCTCACCCTGCCGTAGCCTGTAGTCCGCTCCACATATATGAATTCTTTTTGCGCAGGAGAAAAAACATTTCCTGACAAATATCCGTTCATAGTATTCCTGATTTTTTCAATACGCCCTTTTCTGTCGGGAGAAGAAAGATAGACTTCCGGCAGTATGATGTTCAGCGTAGAAGGTTTTTCACCGACCGCATCGGAAACTTTTTTCCAATAATCCAGATCCTGAGTATATTGATCGCACGCAATCACGCTCCAGGATGACAAATCTTTTTCGGCCGGCAAAAGGATTTCCGGTACCGCTATTCCGAATTCACTAAAATTTTTCATAATCAAAAGTATATAGCGAACGGAAAAAATGTGCTATACTATATGCATGGGTGATTTTTTCTCACAGTCGCAGGTTCAGTCACAAAAGCAGGCTCAAATACAGACGCTCAGCCAGCAGCAGCTTCATGCCCTGAAAATTCTTTCCATGGACACGAACGATCTGCGGGATGAAATTGCGGACGCGCTCAAGGACAACCCGTTTTTGGTAAGCGGCGACAAAATCCTCCGGAAAGATTTTTCACTCAGGGACAAAACAAAAAGTTCTTCGAACGTAAGCCATGCGTCACAAAAATCAAGCGATGCATTCCAGGCAATCATCGAACAGAAAGAAGACACAAGGGAAACTTTAAAAGAACATCTTTTGCACCAGCTTCACATGGAACGCCTTACACCTGCTGAAACAAGAGTGGGCGAAAAGCTTATCCACAATCTTGATCAGCACGGGCATCATGTTCTGGAACCTGCGACCCTGCTTGCAAAAAACGATGCTGACGAAAACCTGGAGACGCTCGAAAAATGCATCAAGCTGATACAGTCATTCGATCCAGCCGGTACATGCACGAAAAACGTTGAGGAAAGCCTTCTTGTCCAGGCAGAGCAAAACCCGGATGCGGACGCGCTTTCAATGTTCATACTCGACGGCCACCTTGATTTCATAAATCCCCCGGTTCCGTCACGCACGGAGAAAAAAATAAGGGCATACATAGAAAGCCTCAAAAATCTTTTCGGACTGAGCGAAAAAGAAAAGTCTTACATGAACCTAAGCATAGGCGAAGAGGACGTTCGACGCTCAATCGATTTCATAAGAACGCTCACGCCGTATCCTGCTGCAGGATTTTCAAGCGACGAAATCCACTTGATAAGCCCGGATATTTATGTCACGGAGATTCCCGAAACAGATTTGGACACAGACCCGGAAAACGAAAAAATCCTTATTGAAAAAAAGATTCTCAAAATCAACGGACGCTATTGGAAAATCCAGGTGCAGAATTCAAACATACCGGAAATTTCGGTCATACCGGACATTCAGAATCTTGACGCGCAAAAAAAGGAGCTGAAATCAAAAATAGAGGCGGCAAAGGAATTCGTCGAGATGCTTGAAAACAGAAAAAGCACGATAGAAAAATCAGCATGGGAAATAGTCAAGGCACAGCACGGATTCTTTGAAAACGGAACAGGACATCTTGCACCGTTCAGGCTCAAGGATCTTGCGGCAATAATCGGGGTGTCGGAAAGCACGGTCTCAAGGATGGCAAACGGAAAATACCTCCAGTACAAGGGATCCGTATATCCGCTCAAATATTTTTTCGAAAACTCAATAAGCGCACCGGCACAAACGGAGCAGGACGGAGAGCAAAAAAGCCTGAGCCGGGACAACGTGCAGCTGGAAATCAAAAAAATCCTGGAAGAGCACAAGGATGACAAAAAAAAGCTGAGCGACCAGAAAATCACGGACATACTTGAAGAGCGCGGGATAAAAATAGCACGGCGCACCGTGGCAAAATACAGGGGACAGCTCAACATCGAATCTTCCTATGACAGATAAAACTGACAAATGCAGTGCAAATTCCTTATAAACACTTGAATAAAATGAAAAAATCCGGCATACTGGAATCCCTGTGATATCTCGCTGGAAAGGATGGTGAAAAAGAGCATGGCAACAATCAATGTTGATGACAATGAGAACCTTGAGAAGGCAATCAAACGTTTCAAGAGAATGGTTGAAAAGGAAGGTATCATCCGCGAATTCAAAAAGCGCGAATACTATGAAAAGCCTTCTACGATCTTGAACCGCAAGAACAAGACTCTTCAGCGCAAACTGATGAAGAAGAACCACAGATCACATGATTCAAAATACTAATAAATCATCGTGAACCAAAACCCTGGATCAAGCGTCCGGGGTGTTTTTTTTATAAATGGATTTTATTTATTTGGAATTCCCGGATAAAAGCCCGTCAAGATTATAAAGGTCTTCAACGCCGTCCACAAGCATTCCGCCCATGCCAAGCTCCAGAGGAAGACGCAGGTCAATGTCGAAGCGGTCACCGATGGAAAGGCAGCGTGAATATTCAGTTCCGGAGGTTTTTACTGCAGCGTCCAGGCATTCTTTTGCAGGCTTTGATTTTTTGCATGTATCAAGCCCGATCACGTCCGGGAGAAGGTCGTCCACACCGATTGCAGCAAGCGTTTTTTTCGCCGCCATGACCGGGTTGTTCGTAAGGCACACAAGCTTGTACCTTTGCCCGAGCTTTTCCAGCTGGTTTCTTAGATTTCCGTCTTTTTTAAGGTAATGAGCGGGTTCCAGAAGAGTGTTGCGCCAATCTATGCTTTCTTCGATCGGGATGCCGAATGCAAGCAGCGTGTTTCCGAGGCTTATTTTTTTTCCTCCGTTGCGTTCGCTCCATGCCTTCCTGTACCTGTGGATCTGCCAGCGCGCGTTTTTTTCGCTGATTCCCATCAAATGAGCAAAATGCCGTATCTGGGCATCGACCTGCTCAAAGACATAAAGAGGGTTCGTATAAAGCGTCCCGTCAATGTCGAATATGATGGTATCGAGATGTTCTGGAAGCCGGTAAATCGTCATGGCTCATCCTTGGACACTAGCCCGGAATGGAGCTACTCTGAATCCGCAGCACCGCTTTGTTTTTCGGCGGCAGCCTTTTCGTTGATTTTTTTCAGCGTTTCCTCAGGCACTTTGGCAAGATCGTTTTCCGCAAGCTTTTTGTATTGTCCTGGAAGATAACCGGGTGCAACGTTGTCATAGATATGGAGGATTTCATTGAGACGCGGAACCGCTTCGTCATATTTCTTCTTTTTTATGTCGATGTGGGCAATCTCAAAATTCGCCTCAACGTAGATTTTCGGGTCGTCGGGATATTTTTCCAAAAGCTGGCCGTAATACCATTTTGCAAGGCCTGTCTGACCTGCGTCGGCAGCATTCTGGGCAAGCTGTATGATCTCACGGTCATCGTCAGGGATCTCATCAGGGACTGACGAGCATGAAACTACGGCAAAAACCGATGCCGCCATAAACGCAGTATAAAAAACATTTTTCAGTGTAAATCTTGAATATTTCATTTCTCTACTGTATCATTTTTTATTAAATTGATACATACCTTCCTTAGATAATATGAAGCCCCGGAAAGGGCTGCGTTTATAAAACAAATGTGCCGGAAAAAAGGTTACGTGGAGGAAAAAATGATTAAAGCCGGAATTATAGGTGCGACGGGATATGCCGGGGTTGAGCTTTTGAGGATTCTGCTCCGCCATCCGCAGGTGGAAAAGATTTTCGTAAGTTCCGTAAGCTTCGAGGGACAGAACATCGACGACGTTTACCAGAACCTTCGTGGTCAGCTTGGTGAAAAATGCGATGCAGTGCTTCTTACGGCAGATGAAGTAAAGGAAAAATCAGACATACTCTTCACTGCCCTTCCGCATGGAATTGCCGAGCAATATGCTGATTACTGCGTCAAAAACGGAAAAAAGCTGATTGACCTTTCGGCAGATTTCCGCTACGGAACCGACGAGGAGACTTTCAAGACTTGGTACAAAAAAAGCTGGGACTTCCCTGCAGTGCATGAAGAATCAGTTTACGGCTCCCCTGAAATGAACCGTGAGGAAATCAAAAAGGCAAGGATAATCGGAAACCCGGGCTGCTATGTAACCAGCGCGACGCTTGCCCTCATGCCGGCACTCAAAAATTCACTCGTTGAAACCGGATGCATAATCGTTGACTCAAAAAGCGGCGTGACCGGGACAGGACGCAACCCGAGCATGAAAAACCAGTTCAGCGAGTGCGGAGAAAGCTTCAGCGCATACAACGTGGGAAAGCACAGGCACCAGAGCGAAATCCAGAGGAACTGCACGCAGATTGCAGGAAAAGACGTGAACGTAATCTTCACGCCTCACCTTCTTCCGCAGAACCGCGGCATACTGAGCACAATCTACGCTCCGCTCAGCGACGAGGGACTTAAAAAAATCTCGGGAGAGAATCCTCTTGCAAAAATCCGTGAAATCTACGCGGACTTCTATAAAAACGAGCCGTTCGTAAGGGTTCTTCCGGACGGTGTTGATCCTACCACAAGAACAGTGCGCTACAGCAACTACTG
>JAFPKH010000306.1:0-9438 GCA_017424825.1 Treponema sp.
ACCACGAAGACTTCACGGGACAGTACGGCAAGTTCTGGGCACGCTACCGCAACTATCCTTGGTATCAGGAGGATGTGAGGATGCAGGAAGCCACAGCGCAACGCTGGGGTTAAAAGTATCCCAAAAACAGCTCCGGCAATGACAATTAATACCGGATGCATCTTTTTGAAGACGAAAAGAAGCGCTGTGGAAGCGGCGTAGAATGCAATCTGCTTCCATTGAAAGAGGGAAAGGAAAGTACCGGTCGTCCTGTATGCCTCAACGTTCAAAAGAGCGACCGAAAACACATTGACCGCGGCCACAAGAACCAAACCGGCAGTTGCAGGCCTAAGACCGGTGAACGCAGCCTGTACGAGAGGCTTTTTCTGGAAATTCATGAAAAAGCGTGAGATGAGGATTATCACTATCAAAGAAGGAAGGATTTCACCTACCGTGGTGACTATGCCGCCAATAGGACCGTAAAGCTCCACGCCGCAGAAAGTCGCAAGGTTTATGCCTATAGGTCCCGGAGTGCTTTCGGATATAGCGAGCATTGAATAGAATTTTTCCGCAGATATCACCGCATATTTTTCAACCAGAACCTGCTGCATGAAAGTGGCCGCAACAAGACCGCCGCCTATTGCAAAAAGCCCCACATAAAAGAAGATTCCGAAAAGCTGAATAAGCCCAAGAAAACCGGTCATCATTTTTTTCCGTCCTCCTTGGAATCTTCCTGCTCCTTGGAGACTTCCTTCATCTCCACTTTTTTAAGCCCGCCGGAAATCCACGTGATGAAAACACCGAGCGCCGCAGATACGACGATAACAGCCACCGACGGAACCTTAAGGAAATATATCGCCGAAAAGGAAAGCACGTAGAAGATTATTCCCCACCATTTTTTTATGGATTTTTTTGCGAAATTGACCACCGCGTATGTCAGAAGTGCCGCGACACCAACATTTATCCCCCTAAGGGCTTTCCGTACGATTTCTATGTCCTGAAAATTTGAGACGAACATCGCGATTATGGTTATGATTATGATCGAAGGTGTCACCACGCCCAAGGTTGCACAGATTCCGCCCCTTATTTTTCCGAGCTTATAGCCTACGAAAGTGGAGACGTTCACCGCAATGACACCAGGCGTAACCTGAGAGACGGCATAATAATCAAGCAGGTCGTCATAGGTCACCCAATGCTTTTTATCGACCAGTTCACGCTCAAGGATCGGGAGCATGGCATATCCTCCGCCGAACGTCACGGACCCGACCTTGAAAAACGTGATGTACAAATCGAAAAGTATCCTGAGCATAAGATTTTCCAGAATTACCGCTGATTTCAGTCAGCCTCGTTTCTTCTGTACATCTTTGAATACCATGCAAGCTCCGAACCCGTTGAAAAATCAAGCATGCTGTCATCCATGCGCCATGTCCAGTTGCATCCGGTCGTTGAAGGTGTGTTCATGCGACCTTCCGAACCAATGCTGCATACGTCCTGCATCGGGATAATGCATATATCGGCAACGGATGAAAATGCCGAGCGTATCATGGCATGGGCTACGGTCATGTTGTCAACGTTTTCGTAGAGGTTGAAGTATGCGCACATGTTCTTCTTGAGTCCGTCACCGCCTTTTTCGAGCAGTCCCAGCGTCGTGTCGTTGTCGTGGGTTCCGGTGTAGATCACGCAGTTCGTATTCTCGATGTTGTGCGGAAGATATGCGTTCTTAGAGCTTTCCATGCTCCATGGATTTCCGTCAAAAGCAAACTGGAGTATTTTCATGCCGGGGAATCCAGCCGTGTCACGGAGCTTTTCAACGCTGTCCGTAAGCACTCCAAGATCCTCTGCAATTATAGGAAGATTTCCGAGCTTTTCCTTGATTGCCTTGAACAAGGAGATTCCGGGTCCCTTTTTCCATTTTCCGCCGATCGCATTCTCTGCCCCGAAAGGAATCTGCCAGTATTCGTCGAATCCCCTGAAATGGTCGATCCTTACGATATCCACAAGGCGGAGCATGTTGCTGATCCTGTCAATCCACCATGCATAGCCGTCTTTTTTCATTGCAGCCCATTCATAAAGCGGATTTCCCCAAAGCTGTCCGGTCGCGCTGAAATAATCCGGTGGAACGCCCGCACATGACTTCTGCTTGAGTGAAGTTGTGTTGAACTGGAACAGTCCCTGGTTTGACCAGAGATCGGCAGAATCAGCGGCAACGAAAATCGGGATGTCGCCTATTATGCTGATTCCGGCATTGTTGGCATACGCCTTGACAGACTGCCACTGAACGTCGAAGAAAAACTGGATGACCTTTATCTGCTCAATGTCTTCCTGATTTTCGGAAACCCATTTTTCAACGGCATCCTGCTTATATGAGGCAAGGTCTTTCGGCCACCAGCGGTTCCACATAGTAGCCGCACCCTCGATTTTTTCATCCTTTGCCTTTGCGTCGTAGAATTTCTTTATGCTCGTGAAAGCTGAAAAAGCGTCAAGCCACTTGGCCTGATTTTTTTTGAATTCCTCAAAACGAGCCTTGTCCTCAGGCTTTGCATTTGAAAGGAAATATGAGGCACATTTATAAAGGACGGGTGTTTTCCACCAGACGACCGATCCGAAATCAACGGGACCGGAGCTTTTTATGTAATCCGGCGGAACCACATCCGACGGCTCTGCCCATCCGCGCGACACAAGATCATCGAAATCGATCAGGAGCGGATTTCCTGCGAAAGTTGAAAAAGAAGCATACGGACTGTCTCCGTAACCGGTTGGTCCAAGAGGCAGAATCTGCCATAAAGTCTGCCCGGCATTTTTCAGCCAGTCAACGAATCTGTACGCATTCCTGCCCAAAGTACCGATACCGCCGGCACCCGGAAGCGATGTGACATGAAGCAGAACGCCGCTTTTTCTCTTTCCCATAATAATACACTCCTTTTTTCTCTCATCCAGTGTTTTTCTAGGATAGCACCATTCTTTTTTAAAGTATATACCTCTGGAGATTCTGATCCTGAACTACACCCTTCATGCGCTCGTCAACGAAAGCCTTGTCTATGACGACAGACTCCCCTGCATGCTGGTCGGCTGAAAAGCTCAGTTCCTCAAGAACAGTTTCCATTATCGTATGCAGGCGGCGCGCACCTATGTTTTCCGTACGTGAGTTAACGTCTTCCGCAATGTATGCCATCTGCTCGATAGCTTCTTCTGAGAACGAGAGGTTCACTCCTTCGGTTCCCAGCAGAGCCTCGTACTGCTTTATGAGCGCATTCTTCGGTTCAGTGAGTATTCTCTTGAAATCTTCCTTTGTAAGTGCCTCAAGCTCCACGCGCAACGGGAAACGTCCCTGAAGCTCCGGAATGAGGTCGCTCGGTGCTGAAAGTGAAAATGCTCCCGCACCTATGAAAAGTATATGGGTTGTATTGACAACGCCCCACTTTGTGTTTACGTTGCTTCCTTCAACGATCGGGAGTATGTCGCGCTGGACACCCTCACGGCTTACCGCCTGCCTGTCACCCTCACCGCCTTTGGTAGCGATCTTGTCGATTTCATCTATGAAAATGATTCCGCTCTGCTCAACGCGTTTTTTGGCTTCTTCGGCAACCTTGTCCATGTCGGTTATGCGGTCAAGCACGTCCTCCATGATGATCTGACGGGCTTCACGGACAGTAACGCTCTTTTTGTGCACGCGCCCTCCGTTGAACATTTCCTGGAGGCTTGAAATTCCTTCCTCAAAATCAGCAGGATTTCCGCCGCTGAACATTTCCATGCCCACCCTCGGCTGATGGCGCACGGTAACGTCAACCTCGCGGTCCTCAAGCTTTCCTTCGCGGAGCATCTGCCGGAATTTTTCCCTTGTAGCCGCCATGTCACCGTTTTTGTCCGGTTCGGAATCCTTTTTTTCTTCCTGCACTTCTTCCTGTTCAGCCATGCCGCTTCCGTCATTCACAGGCACTCCGATCCTTATGACGCTTCCATGCACCGGTGAAGAGCTGTCTCCGAATATGTTTCCGAGAACGTTCACTCCAGGACCGCCGTCTGACTTACGCTTTTTCTTTGAGTTCTTTCCGCTGCTTCCCGGCAAAAGAAGGTCAAGAAGCTCGTCCTCGACCATTGGTTCTGCCTTTGCACGGAGAGTTTCCTGGGTTTCGGCCTTGACCATGTTGTATCCGACCGCCATGAGATCCCTGACCATGCTTTCGACGTCGCGGCCTACATAACCCACTTCAGTGTATTTGGTAGCCTCAACTTTCAAAAATGGAGCGCCGCACAGTTTTGCAAGCCTGCGTGCTATTTCCGTCTTTCCGACTCCGGTAGGTCCTATCATAAGTATGTTTTTCGGGGCAACTTCATCCCTTATGTCTTCGGGAAGCTTTATCCTGCGCTGTCGGTTCCTCAATGCGACCGCAACGAAACGCTTTGCCTTGTTCTGTCCGATTATGTAATTGTCCAGCCTGGAAACAATCTCGCTAGGTGTCAATCCTTCGGGGATTCCAGACGCGGCTTTCTTTTCGCCGTTAATTTCTTCCATAAACTAAATCTCCTCAACAGTCACGTGGTCGTTGGTGTAAATGCAAATCTGCCCTGCAATGGCAAGTGATTTCTCGGCAATTTCCTTTGCGGAATAGGAACTTGATTCCATATATGCAAGTGCGGCTGAATATGCATAGTTTCCGCCGGAACCGATTGCAATCACGTCGTTCTCAGGCTCAATTACGTTTCCGTCACCCGAAATCAGCAGGATATTGTTCTTGTCGGCGACCAGAAGCATGGCATCAAGCTTGCTCATCGATCTTTCGGTTCTCCAGAGCTTGGCCAGTTCCACCGCAGAACGCAGCAGATCCCCGTTATAGCTTTTGAGCTTTTCCTCAAATTTGTCGAACAGGGTGAAAGCGTCGGCAACAGATCCGGCGAATCCGGTTATAACCTTTCCGTCATAGATCCTGCGGACTTTTTTTGCGTTTCCCTTGACGACTGTATTTCCGGCCGTAACCTGACCGTCACCCGCCATTGCTACATGACCGTCTTTTTTTACGGCAATGACAGTAGTGCTTCTTATTTTATTTTCTTCAGACATAAACACCTCTATGTAAAAATACAAAATAAACATGCCGGTCGGCAATATCCGGAGCAAGAATATCAGTCTTTTTTTCCTGAATGGGGGAAAGCCTGTGCATACACTTCCTTTAGCCTTTCCGTAGTTACATGCGTATAGCGCTGCGTAGTGCTGATCGAAGAGTGTCCGAGCATCTCCTGCACCATCCTGATGTCAGCTCCGTTGGAAAGCATGGCAGTGGCAAAAGTATGCCGGAATGCATGGGGAGATATATGGCGGTTGGTTCCTTCAGGCCCGGTATAGCGGCTCAGTATGTACCTGACCCCGTTGTCCGTGAGCGCACCGCCCTTGTTGTTTAGGAAAACGTTCTGTACGGGAAAAGCTCCTCCAAGCGAAAACTGGGGAAACCTTTCGTCCCTGTCCTTGAGATATGCGTCCAGGGCTTCCCTTGCATCCTTTTCAAAATAGACGCGCCGGTCTTTTTTGCCTTTACCGGTCACGATCGCCGATGAAAAATCACTTGTAAGGTCGCGGATTTTTAGTCCCACTATTTCAGAAACACGGCAGCCCGACGAATAAAGCATTTCAAAAAGAGCCTTGTCCCTTTTTTCCCAGAGTATGGAAGCTTCATCCGGCACGCGGCAAAGGCTGTCAACTTCAGTCTGTGTCATAAAACGAGGGAGTTTTTTAGGCAGTTTTAGTCCTTTCAGCTCCAGCGCAGGATTTACGTCTATGTAGCCGAATTTCTTGCAGTACGCCATCATTCCGCGCAAAGAAGCTATGAAACGGTTTATGGATGATGCGGAGTACTTTTTTCTGCTGAGGATTCCCACGCACTCACGCATGTCCATCAGAGTCAGATCCGACACAAGCTTTCCGCTCCCGGTCATTTCGACAAGATGGGAAAAATCCTCACGGTAACCGGTCACGGTGTTCACAGAAAGGCTTTTAACGCTGCCTATGTAAAGCAGGTATTCCTCACATGCCTGGGAAACGGTCAAAGCCGCCCCTTCCTGATTTTCTGCCATAAAACCTCCGCAATTATTTTTCGGCAGAAAACCAGATTTTTAAGCGTTGTTTTCGGATTCCTGGCTTGCAAGCATCTCCTTTGCAAAATCAGCGTCCTCGTCACCGGCGGAATGCAGGTAATCGCAGTCAGGATTTATGCAGCTTTTGTACGAGCCGTTCTTTTTATCGAATTTTTCGACCAAAAACCATCCGCACTTGGGGCAGTTCACACCGATCGGCTTGAAATGGGAGATGAAACCGCATGTCGGATAGTTCGTGCATCCATAGAATTCCTTTCCCCTGCCCTTTGTCTTTCTTGCGACTATATCACCGTTGCATCCGGCTCTCGGGCATTTTGCAAGAGGAATGCTCTTGGTGTTGTGACATTCCGGGAATCCTGAGCATGCAAGGAAATATCCGAAGCGTCCCAGTTTTTTTATCATGGGCTTACCGCATTTTTCGCATATCTGCTCGGTCGTTTCGTCAAGGGTTCCCTTAAGGCTTTCCTGAGTGTCCATGACCTTTTCAACCTGATTTATAAACGGCTTGTAGAATTCGTCTATCATGTTGTTCCAGACAAGCTCGTTCTGCTCCACGTGGTCAAGGTCCGTCTCAACCTTTGAAGTGAATTCCTCGTTGATTACGTCAGGAAAAGATTCCACGAGTATGCGGCAGATTATTTTTCCGAGCTGGGTCGGTACAAGCTGCCTGTTCGCACGGGTAACGTAATATCTGTCCAAAAGCACGGAGATGATAGGGGCATATGTTGAAGGCCGTCCTATGCCTTTTTCTTCAAGCGTCTTGACCATGGAGGCATCCGTATAGCGAGCCGGCCCCTGGGTAAAGTGCTGCTCAGGATAGAACGTTCCGCTGGAAAGCTTTTCACCTGTCTTGAGCGAAGGAAGGGATCCGGTCACCTCTTCTTTTGATGAAAGGACTTTCATTACAGTATAGAATCCCTTTTCGGAAAGCTTCGATGCAGAAACGCGGAAAACGGCATCCCCGGCAAGTATGTCCACGCTGGAGGTCTTTGTCTTTGCGTTGTTCATCTGGCTGGAAACAAAACGCTCCCATATAATAGAATAAAGCCTAAGAAGGTCACGGCTCAGATAATCCTTTACCGAATCAGGCGTGTATTTTACATAAGTCGGCCTTATGGCTTCATGAGCGTCCTGCGCGGTCTTACCAACCGCATATTCTATTTTTTCAGGAGGAAGCTGATCAGGATGATTTTCTGAAATCCATGAGCGTACGTCGTCTATCGCAGTCTGTGAAATACGGACGGAATCAGTACGCATATAGGTGATCAGACCCACACGGCTGTTACCGATCTGAATGCCTTCATAAAGCTGCTGTGCGAGCTGCATCGTCTTTTTTGAAGTGAATCCAAGACGGTTTGCCGCCGCCTGCTGAAGCTTTGAAGTGGTAAAAGGAGCCTTTGGACGCACTGTCTTTTCAGTTTCCTTGATTTCGCCGACTATACATTCCGCATTGCTGATTTCACCTATGATTGCGTTCACTTCATCGGAATTCTTAAGCTCAGGCTTGGTTCCCTTGTACTGTACAAGCTGTGCCGTGAACTTGGATTTTCCCTTCATGAAATCAGCGTCAAGAGTCCAGTATTCTTCCGGGATAAAATCTTCGACTTCCTTTTCACGCTCACAGATAAGGCGCAGGGCCACTGACTGAACCCTTCCTGCACTGAGTCCGTTCTTGACTTTTTTCCAAAGGAGCGGGCTTAGGTTGTAGCCTACAAGACGGTCAAGCACACGGCGGGCTTTCTGGGCATTGACTTTAGCCTCGTCGATCGTACCCGGATTTTTAACGGCCTCTTTTATTGCAAGCGGAGTAATTTCATTGAAAACGATGCGGTTGATCGGAACGTCGGTCTTTTCTGCCAGCGCACGGTTCAAATGCCATGCGATTGCTTCCCCTTCACGGTCGTTATCAGATGCGAGCAGGATCTGCTTTGAATTTTTCGCGTCTTTCTGAAGCTCCTTCAAAAGCTTTGCCCTTCCGCGGACCGTTATGTATTCCGGCTGGAAATTGTTCTCCACGTCGATCGCAATACGGCTCTTCGGCAGATCGATAAGATGCCCCATCGAAGCCTTGACTATATATCCTGAGCCAAGATAATGCTCTATGGTTTTCGCTTTAGCAGGCGACTCCACTATGACAAGAGTTTTTTTTGTCTTGGCAGTCTTTGATGCCTTGGCTGATTTTGTTGCCATTTCTATACCTCAATCACAACTTTTTTATATGGTAAAATGTCAATAATAACGGCATTTTTTCCATTAAAATTCCAGTTCCAAATCACGCGGATGAATTTGACTTCCAAAATCCGCCTCATTCAGAATCCGGGAGAATTCTTCATAGTTTCCGAAAACCGGAGCACCTTCCTTGACGTAGCTTTCACAGGAAAATTCCAGTTTTCTGAGAGCCGCCCCCGTATTTTTTGCAATGAGGGAAGCTTTCGCCTGATTCACAAGCTTTTCTGCAGCGTCACAAAAGCAGCCTTTATGAAAAGCCGGAATACGGTTGTAGCCCAGGGCAAAATCGACCGTAATCAGAGCACCGCTGCCCGGAGGAGCCTGCATGACGACCGTAACCGGGGACAATGCCGCAATCAGCCTGTTTCTCTTCACGTACCGCCATGATTCAGACGGAACACCCGGTAGATACTCGCTCAAAAGCACTCCGCCGCTTTCCAAAATCCTGGCCGC
Source organism: Treponema sp. (assembly GCA_017424825.1). GTDB lineage: Bacteria > Spirochaetota > Spirochaetia > Treponematales > Treponemataceae > Treponema_D. The sequence continues at coordinate 8,749 of JAFPKH010000306.1, forward strand.
AAGAGAAACGTTTCCCCTCGGCATGACGGTATCGATTCCGCACGGAAGGACAGCCGCAGTAGAACCGCCTTTTACGGACAGAACACCTTTATGAGCAAACGTATCAACACCATAAGCCAAACCGCTTGCAACTGTCAATCCGTCTGACGCACAATCAGAGGCGAATTCAATGGTATTTTCAGCACATTCAGGGCAAATCCGCCTTGTTCCGACCACAGAAACGCATTTTTTTCCAAGGCAACCTATGTCACCGCGGGCAAAAACCATGTACGGAGGGTCAAAAATCTCCTGAAAAAGCACGGGATACCCTTTGTCACGGGAAGAAAAAGCCTTTATGCCGAACCTTTCCAAGACAGCAAAAGCCCTTTCCGCCAAGGCAAGACATCGTTTTCCGTCCCATCCTTCGCTCCGTATCTGCCGCTTTATAATAGAAGCAATGTCTTCTTTTCCAAGAGAACAAAGCTCATCCGCGCATGACAGAGTTTCCCTAAGCAGGTTCTTTTCCCTGAAAGTGAGAAATTCTATTGAAGAAAGTGCAATATCCAACAGCTCCACAGAAAAAAATGTATTGAATTTAGGGCTTGATAGTCAAGTGTTGGTTATAAGGAACTTTTAAAAACTTCATTCCAAGAAGAAAAACACGAAAAATTTGCACTTTTGTTTACGCCGGTGATTTTCATTGCATACAAT